>JBHEOU010000041.1:0-5833 GCA_046260645.1 Bacteroidales bacterium
CTTGTCTGTCAGCGTCAGTAGAATATTCTTGTTCAGGAACGCCAGCTCTCTCAGCCTGACTGCCAGTATTTCAAACCTGAAGTCCACGGTCTGAAAGATGGTATTGTCAGGCATGAAGGTGGTCATGGTTCCCGTACCGTCTGATGCACCCACCTGGGCGACAGGAGCAAGGGGCTTACCCCTCTCGTAGGTCTGTCTCCATCTCTTCCCCTGCCTCATCACATCAACAGTCAGTCTTGAAGACAGCGCATTGACACATGAGACCCCAACGCCGTGAAGACCTCCTGACACCTTATACGAATCCTTGTCGAATTTACCTCCTGCATGAAGGACGGTCATTACCACCTCCAGGGCCGAGCGCTGCTCCTTTTCGTGCATCTCCACGGGTATACCGCGGCCATTGTCAACCACGGTTATGGAATTATCTTCGTTAATCGTTACGTCAATCTGTGTGCAGAACCCCACCATAGCTTCGTCAATTGAGTTATCAACGACCTCATATACAAGATGATGCAACCCCCTGACACCAACATCGCCGATGTACATGGCAGGCCTTTTTCTTACTGCCTCCAATCCTTCCAGCACCTGGATGCTCTCGGCTGAATAATCATCCTGTTCCTTACTCCTCTTCCTCTGTTCCTCACTAGTCATTACAAGAAATTTTTAGTTATATATTTATGCTTTTAACAGTTTGATATTATGTTATTTATAAAATCACACAAAGGTAGCAAAATCTATGAATTTTACCCTGAAAAAGAGATTAATTACTTAAATAGATATGAACAATCCGCTAACCCGGCCGGAAGCTTACAAACTGTATGAAAAACCTCCCAGAAGCATGAAGTTCCTGGCAGGATAATAGTTCCATTCGAAATAGCGGTTGTATGAGATATTGTTGCATTTCACCCAGAATGACAGTACCGGGGTGTACCTGTACTCGACCCCCAGGTTCAGGTTCGGATGGAAGGGAAGCATGACGGTCTCTTCGGGTGCTCTGACCCTTGCATACCTTTTGCCGGTGAGCGAAAGTGCAGCTGAAGCGATTATCTTGTTCCTGAGGTTGTAGTCTAACTTCGCGTTACCGTCCCATTTGGGCTTATGCCAGGCATGATCAAATCCCGAGATATCGTATCCATAGTAGTTGCCCAGCAATGAGAGCGTCATCTTCGGAGTAACAGGGTAATTAACCTCACCGCGGACATTCAACAGGTTACCGTCAGCGTATGCAGGTACAAAATAATTGCCTACGCCAAGAGTATCATTCATAAAGAGGAGCATATCCCTGAACATCGTGTAGCTGACGCCAAGAGCGTATGTGGCAGTAACATTCATGTTGCCGGAGATGCCAGCCGAAATCCTGAGCTGGTTATCTGTGCTTCGCAGGTTAAAAAGGGTGTCACCTGGCATCATCCAGGGGTTGACATAAGCAGTATTCCGCGCCTGGTTATTCTCAAGCGAACCATCAATGGCAGCGGTGAAACGCAGGAACTTCGGGATAACCCTGAAGGTGAAAGAGACATCAGGGTAGAAGTGCATGTATAGCTTGGTATCGCCTCCGACCAGCGCTTCATCGTTCTCCTTCAGGTCAGCAACCAGATTAACCCCGAAACGGAACCTCCACTCTTCATTGCCCCTGGTGATGTAAGGGGCCAGGGTCAGAAGGTTTCTCGCCTTATGGTCTATTCCCCTGGTAAAAAGATAGAGATCATATTCCGCATTCAGGCCGCCGTACAAACCGAACATGTCTATTCCCCCGCTGGCCGTAATGCCGGGATTATGCTGTATCCCGTCGCCCTGGCGTGTGAACAGGTTATACCTGAGTGTGGCATCCCAGTTGAGATCGCTTGAATCGGGCTCCATGGTGAAGTACCTGGCTTTGGCTGATACATCATAGTAAAGTAACCTTATATCCTTTTTATCCGGATCATAGCCTGTGACTTCAGGATCATAACCGTATGCAAACCTCGTCATCTGCCTGAAATCAATATCCGAGTCAAAGCGGCTTCGCCTGAAAAACTTCTTGCCGTACAGCAGGGCCTGGTTGTCGAGAAATCCCCCGTATACCCTTGCATCATTTGCCAGTTCAATCTTACCTGCAGAGCCGTATGTGCGCGTGAAGAGACCGATGGTCCCGCTCCTTGACCTGCCGTTTGAAATGCTTATCTCCATGAAGGGAGAGAGGTATGTTCCCACTCCGAGGCTGACGTATCCCTTCTTCAGCTCCGGAAGAGGGTCAGGAGACAGAACGGCAGACTTGATCGGGCTCACCTCATACTCCGGGACAAACGATCCCGGGGTGAAGTCATAGCGGAATGATATATTAACCGTGGTGGTGTCATCAGCATCAGGCAGAAGGGCTCTCTTGGTAGCCTCCTGCAGGGTTGGCTTGTAGGGGTTGTAGAGTGTTACCGACCTTCTAATAGTCTCATCCTGCGTCTGGCCTGTGGCAAACACTGAGATCAGAAGAGCTGCTGCTGTGATATATATTTTTTCTTTCATTGCTTTCTCCTTTATGTTGATCAGTTGCTTGATACTTCCCCGCTGGCCGCTGACCCGCCGGATTCGCCGGATTCGCCGGCAGTAATGGCTGCAAGTTTTGTGCGTGCCTCATCAATGATCCCGTCATTTTTCACGTTATAGTAGTCTATCAGGCTCTGCAGCGTGGCTTTGGCCTGGAAGACGTCACCCTTCTTAACAGCTATATCCGACAGAAGCAGGAACGTTTTGCCGGTCCAGTAAGGATGAGGCGAGCTCATGTCAACGAACTCGTTGGCCTCCTTCTCGGCTCCGTCGACGTCACCTGCGAGCCAGAGCAGTTCGGCAACATTATACTTTGCTTCAGCGCCGTATGCCGTTGAAACCTCTGATCCTACCCTGCGGTAGTCATCAAGGGCTTCGGTGTTGTTACCCAACCGTCGGTTGGCACTGGCCGTCAGGAAAGTGGCTTCGCGCGCCAGTTCCTCAGTCAGTTTCTCTGATTCAAGCACCATTTCTGCCGCTGCAATGACCTTTTCATCATCAGTGAACCCCGAGGCTGAACGCATCATACCCATCCAGGCATACATTTGGTTCTCCGGATTGGAAGCCTCGCGGCTGAGCTGTTCATAGAGACTGTAGGAACGTCGGTAATCGGCCTTGCCATAGGTTATGGAAGCCGCCCCGAGAAGCGATTGTTCCATGAACTGGTTGTTGCCCACACTCACAACCTTGAGGTAAAGGTCGAGCGCCTCATCCAGCTCGCCGGCCCTGTTCCGGCAGTCGGCAAGGTAAAACCTCGCGTTGGTTGCAAAACTGCCGGAGGGGTACTCTGCAAGGTAGTTTCTGAAGATCTCAGAAGATCTTTCGCAGTTGCCTTTGACATACTGGTTCTCACCTGAAATATATGTCATTGAATCGCGTGTGGAAGTCTCTATATTGCCAAAACCATCCACCGTTTTCATATAAGCGAAGTACGATTCAACATCGTCCATATCAGTGTAAGCGTTCCGGAGCCCGCTGACGGCATTGCGAGCCTCAGGGGTGCCCCGGTAGTTCTCAATCACCTTCTTGAACTGGGCAACGGCTTTTGCATTATCCCCGGCATTGTAGTATATCAATCCTAGCTGCACCATGGCCGGCGGGACAAACTGGCTGTTTGTGTACCAGGCTATTATATTGGTGAAGTCAGCTTCTCCGCTTGCGGGCTGTTCAAGAGCCACATATGCCCGACCACGTTCAAAAAGGGCATTGGGAACGTAAGCCGATTTAGAGTACTTGTTGATCAGCCCGGTGAGGGTCGATATCTTCGCCTCATTGTTGTTACTCAGTCCCTGCGCAAATCCCTTCTGGAACATTGCATAGTCCGCATCAAGCTTTGCATTGTCAATGACCTTGTCATAATATGTTATGGCCGAAGGGTAGTCGGCCCTGATATAATAACAGTCAGCTATGCGGTTACGGGCCTGCCGCATCAGCCAGACCCAGACGGTAGTTTGACTCACCCCTCCAGTAAAGTGCCTGGGCCCTTAACTCCGGGTTCATCTCCTTGTACATAAGCGACTTGGTGAAAGTAGCGGCTGCATCCTGGTAGTTTTTGTTCCGGAACAGCTCAATACCCCTGTAGAAGGCCACCTTCTGGTATGCAGCCTTAAGCCTGTCATCCCTTGTGGTGATCTTCTCAAGTGAGTTCATCGCCGCCTGGTAGTTCTTCAACCTCATGTAGGCAGATATGAGATAGTCATACACCTCTGACACATGTGTCGAGTTGGGGTAGGTCTGAATATATGTATGGAGGGCATCAATCCCCTCCCCGAAGGGAGCGTATGAGTTTTCATATGCCAGCTTGGCGAAGTTGAAAAGTGCCTCCTCCTGAACCTCTCTGTCAAAACTCATCCCTGAGGCGGCCGAGAAAGCCATCTGTGCTCTCTTTTTGTCATTGCTCTTGAGATAGCATGACCCGAGCATGTAATATGCGTTCTGGCTCAGTACGTCACTCTTGCCAACCACCTGTGTGAATAGCTTCGTGGCATTTTCAATATCGCCGGTCTGGTAATAGCTGTAGGCAAGCTCATACTTGTCATTCCTGTCGCTGAGCTTTGTGTTCCTGATGAATTTTTCAAGGTAGGGTATCGCTTCGCTGTAGTTGCCCTTCTGGAAGTGAGCATCTCCTATAAATCGGTAGAGTTCCGTCTCCCGCGTCTTCCCTGCCTGATCGATGAGTGAAGGCCCCGTCTCGAGGATGCCGTCATAGTTCTTGTCCATATAATAGATCTGAACTATGTAGAAAGGCACCACACCTCCAAAGGTCTCATCTCCCTTCAGCCTCTCGAAGCCCTCAAGGGCAGTCTGGTAGAAACCGTTCTCGTATGCAATGGCCGAATAAAAATAAAGCGCCGGCGAGGTATAATCAGTGTCCACATCTATCAGCTCCGCGAAAAGCATCTGCGCCCTCTCTTTATTACCTCTCATGTAATGCGAGTATCCAAGCTTGAAGATATATTCCGGCCGCCTGTTGTCTGCCAGCATCATTCTGTCTGTCTTCTCAAGCCACTGTATGGCACAGCTGTAATTGCGCTGCTGATAGCAGTATAATCCGGATTCAAAAATGGCCTCATTCAACCTCGGGCTCTCACCGTTCGATGTAATGAACCTTTGCATCCTGTATTCGGCATCAGGACTCATCAGGCGCATGGCAGAGAGTGCTGCATGATACTCGGCCTCTGCCCTCTCGATCATGTTACCTGTTTTTTCAGTGGCAAGCCACTTGTCAAACAGTGCTATGGCCGGGGCATATTTTGCCTTGTCATACATCTCATAACCGTTGTTTAACATAGATGTCAGCTCTTCCCCGGAAAATGAGCTCTGTCCCCATACAGCACTCCCGGCAGTAAAAACTGCCACAATCATGATCATCAATATCTTCATGTTCATAACTTTATCTTTTCATGAGCCTCGGTCAATAGATATACACCAACAAGAATATCTGTCGGTAATTATCTTATTAACAATATCTTGCGCGGTATTTCCAGCGCTGTTCCATCAGCCGTAAAAATACAATTATAAAATATCCCAAAAGTCTCTTTAATGCTCATTTTATCAACATCTATGCCACTGATTGTTAATTCTTTTTTAATTTGCACCAAAAGTAACGGTATGGAAGAGGTTTCACCGCTTGATACAATCATAGAACTGAAGGGCTGCTCTGTCATGCAGCAAGATCACCTGGTCCTCTCAGACGTTAACCTGAAGGCCGACAAGGGCGAATTCATATACCTGGTCGGGAGGGTCGGAAGCGGCAAAACATCACTTATCAGAACGCTGAATGCGCAGTTACCCCTGACAGACGGCGAAGGAT
>JBHEOU010000041.1:5843-8327 GCA_046260645.1 Bacteroidales bacterium
AAGAGAGAGATACCATTGTTGAGGAGGAAGCTGGGAATAGTGTTTCAGGATTTTCAGCTGCTTAATGACAGGTCAGTACATGACAACCTTGAGTTTGCCCTCAGGGCAACAGGCTGGACTAACAAGATTGCCCTTGAGGACAGGATAAGGGAGGTGCTTGAGAAGGTGAACCTGCATAACAAAGGGTTTAAGATGCCTCACCAGCTGTCTGGAGGTGAGCAACAGCGTGTGGTAATTGCACGCGCACTGCTGAACGACCCTGAGATTATTCTTGCCGATGAGCCCACAGGTAACCTCGATCCGGAAACGTCTGAGGATATCCACATACTGCTTCGCAGTATCAGTGATAACGGAAGGGCTGTGATAATGTCAACCCATAAGCTTGCACTGGTCAAAAAGTACCCGGCAAGAACGGTGCGCTGCGAAGATGGAAAGCTGACAGAAAAGGGGTATGATGATCAGGTAATAGAGCTTCTCTTCTGATCATTTAAAAAGCCTTGCCGGCCATGGCAGGGTATTGCGGTAGAGACGCCAGTAGGTCGTCTGCTCTCCGCCAAAAGACTTCATGAAGATGGCTATTGAAGGCACCGATGATCCGGCAAAATCAACTATCCTGCCTGTCCCGGCGTTGGTTTTTATGATGTGATCTATCACGTGGTAAGCAGTACGCAGCTCACGGCTCTTCCTGCTGCCGGCAGTAAAGAGAAGCGTGAGACGGCCTGCGGTGTCAATGACGAAGATACCCCACAGCAACTTGCCTTTCGGTGACCTGACTCCGAGAATCCTTCCCTTCCCTGTCCTGAGGCAGTGATCCATCAGGCTGTGCAGGCGACTGTAACTGACCTCCCTTATCACTCCCGCCCTCTTGCCTATGTTGCTTCGGAAGAGCGAGATCACTTCCTGAGGCTTTGCATCATCAATGATTTCCTGGGGATAACGGCGGGCAATGTTGATATTCCTCCGGCAGTCTGACAAGTAGTTGAACCAGATTGTCTCATACGGATGATCAAGACGCAATTCAAAGTTAATTTTAGGGGTGACTGTGTATACCGGGAGTTGTACCTCCTGTCCTATGTTCAGGTCTATCAGCCTGTAAAACTCAGGCATGAAGGAGATGAACTCCAGGGCGATTTTCTTCCTGTCTCCGTCAGGTGTGAAGAGTCCCAGCTGCTGAAGGAAAACGGGTGTTGCAATATAATTGAATCTGTATTTTCTTGCTTGTGGCAGGGGAAAGAGGGAAAGGTAATCATCATCAACAAGTGCCTCCCAGCCCGGTGACATGATATCGAGATACCATGACCACGGATAGGGTCTGATGCCCGGAATCTCCGCCAGGCAGTCGTCCCACTTTCGGCGGTCTATCTCATCGTTCTTAAGGTATGCAATCATGGTTTCTGCAGTGCCAGGGTCTCCTCGAACACCTTCCTCCATCCCTCCCATCCGTTTAGTTCGGTGAGTGAGGTATTGTGCCACACTGATACAAACAGGCCTCCTGCCCTCCTGGTAGCGGAGATCAGTGACCTTATTACCGCCAGGGCTGCATCGGGCGACAGGTGTAGATACTGCCTCAGGGTGCCGTCCATTACCTGGAATGGAATGATAGTCAGGGCAGTTCTCTTCTCTTTTGAGAGATCATAGAAGGGGAAGGGGCGCGCTATGCCTGCCCTGAAGCCGGGCTCATCGGCATATCCCATGGTATAATCATACCTGATGCCTGCATCAGTGTACAACTGGTAGGTCTCGGGCATACGCAGAAGCAGCCAGTGCTGCCGTGCGCGCCCGGCACTATGCCCCGCTATGCTCCTGTAACGCTCCATCTCCATCCTCAGTGTCTTCGGACGTCCGGCAGAGCGGTACGAGGGATGCAGGCCGCTGCCGAACATTTTGTCATACCTGCGGATTATCTCGCCATAATCATGATCACGGTGAGGAGGGCTATGATCATATTCACCCTGGTCGCCTGTAGGGAAGAAAAAGATGGCATCAATCCCGTTGAGATTTATCTGCTGCTCAATGTAGTCGAAATTGTCATAGGGATCAGCCTTATTCCCGATCATGGTTCTGATACGATCTGCCGGCCTGGCGCCTGTCCCGGTGAGCCCCTTCATCAGTCCGCCCACGCTTCTCAGCAATCCCCGGCTCCTGTAGGCAAATGGCTGATCAACATCGAAAGTCACCAGTGAACTGAAATTATTGTGCCGGATCGTGAGGACAGGATAGAACTTAACAAGGGCACCCGCAAGGAATCTTGACCATAACTCTACCACCGGCATCTGAAGAAACCCCTTTCGAAATGCAAGCGACCTTATCCCCTGAAAGCGTCCATGCACGTCCGGTGTGAAGGGCAGATACTCCTCGTACCGCGAAAGCATATAAAAGGCCGCGGAGAAAATGTCAAAGGGTATACTCCCGTCATCGGATGGAAATAGCACCGGAAGGCCATCGATGGTTGAGACCTCCGGCTCCATGGGTGTGACTCCGGAT
>JBHEOU010000041.1:8420-12107 GCA_046260645.1 Bacteroidales bacterium
CTGCGACATATTCCAGCCGCGGAGTGACATCCGGCGAGTAAATCCTGAGCTTTTTAGTTGCCATATGCAAATTTAATAAAAACAGCGGGTAAGAAGCTCTGTCTGAACCACCTTATTTATTAACAGAAAATCTGTCCCTGAGAGCTAAATTTTACTACTTTTGTCGTCTGTGCTCTTTTTATATTCAAAATTTAAATTCAAACAGACTATGGGTAAAGGTGATCAGAAATCAAAAAGAGGAAAGATAATTAGAGGTACCTTTGGCGTCCGCCGGCAGAAAAAAGCAAAGAAGAGAGCCGCAGAAGCGGTATCAAAGGTGGCCGTAAAGGCAGCTGAAGCTGCTGAGGCAGCATCTGCCGTATCACCTGAAATAAAAGTCAAGCCGGTAAAGGCAGCCGTTAAGAGAGCCAAACCCAAAACTGCCGCGAAAGGTACAGCAAAACCTTCAGCAAAAGCTGCTAAAGAGACAAAAGCTGTCGCCGAAAAAGAGACAAAGCCTGTCGCTGAGAAGGAGACGAAGGCTGTCGTTGAAAAAGAGACAAAGCCTATCGCTGCAAAATCAGAGAAGCCTACGGCTAAAGCAAAGAAACCGGCTTCCAAAAAGGAATAGCAGCACTGCTCAGCCCCTTACCACAAGGTCATTGTAAACAGACGGGTCAACGATCGCTTCGATGATCACACTGCTGCCGGAAACGAGAGCTCTTCCGACTGCTGATTGCATCTCCCTGGCATTGGTTGCCCGTATCACTGCGGTCCCAAGGAAATTGTCAGATCCGAACAACGCGCCCGTAAAGAGTCCTGTGCCGTATGGGTTCAACTCCTTCCATGACTGTTTGACCTTTATCAGGTTAAGCTCTCCGTCAGAGAGCACCACGACAATCACCTTCAGTCCGTACCTACGGGCCATGATCATCTCACCGGCATGCATCAGGAAACCACCGTCGCCTGTGATGCAGACCACCGGATTGTCACTGCTTGAGAAAGCGGCGTACGTATTGTCACGGGCGACGAAAGCTTTAGCCCGTTTGCCATGGCCGACGGAAGCGGCAGCCTGTTTGTCACGGCTGACGAATGCTGCGGCCAGGGCCGCAGGAAGCCCGAATCCCATCGAAGACCATCCGTTTGTCATGATCAGGTTCCCGGTGGGTGGCACATCCCACATCTGGCCCAGCAGGTGAAGATGTGATCCCACATCGGCAGTGACGACGGTGCCGGCGGGGAGCATATCATTAAGAATCATCAGGGCCGTGACCGGGCTGAAACCCTTCGCGGCGTCGCGGAGGCCGTTTATTATCTCCTGCTTTGCCTCTGCGGCCAGGGCAACCATCTCCGGTGCACTTCTGAGCAAGCCGAGAGCATCAAACCACATGTCAGTAGACGACACTGACTGAATGGCCCCTTTGATCCGCAGGTCACACTCACGGGTATCAAAATGTACCAGGGGCACGTCGGGCATCCACGACTCATAATTATATTCAACCGGGTCATAACCCAGTCCTATGATAAGGTCTGCCTCACCTGTCAGGCGCCTTAGCCTGTCGCTCAGCGCATGGAACAGCACACCTGCATAACAGGGATGCGACGAGGGCATTAACCCCCTGGCCATGGGCGTCAGCACTACAGGCACACTATGTTGTTCGAGGAATTCCAACAGTCTCGCCCCTGCTCCCCGGCGCATCGCAGTAAGCCCGGCGGCTATCAGCGGCCTCCGTGATGATGCCAGCAGCACCTTCACCCTCTCTTCCGTCCTGAGCCTCTCCTCAACTACCGGACTATGCCTGGCAACTGCAGGCTCCTCTGTGCTTTTGCCTGCCTCGCCGGAGGGCAACCCGATATGCACCGGGCCCGGATACTCCTCACCGGCTATCCCGAGGCTCCGGTCTATAATTTCTCCGGCGTTTGAGGCATTAAGCCGGAAGGTGGCCTTTGTCAGCGGTCCGAAGAGTGCCTGGTGGTCAATGTTCATCTGTGTTGTGCGATCAAGCCACTCATCGGGCATCTCTGACGTCAGCGCAAGCATAGGTGAACGGTCAAGCAGCGCACCACCGACTCCTGTGGAGAGGTTGGTTGCTCCGGGCCCGAAGGTGGCATGACAGACACCGGTCACTCCTGTCAGACGTGCAGTCACATCGGCCATGACAGCGGCAGAGGCCTCATGAGAGGTAAGGATGAACTCTATACCCTCCTTCCTTAATGCTTCCATATAAGGTATCGACGGTCCCCCTGGGATTCCGAAAAATCTTCTTACCCCGTGATCCCTGAGTCTGAGTGCAAGGAGTTCCTCTATAGTCATTTTTTTTATACTTGCACAAATGTAAGCAATCAGCGAAACAAAAAAACCACGATATTTGCTCACTTTTGTGCACCAAATGAGAGATCAGCACCACAACACCATCTTCTGGGCTATCATAACATGCCTGATGTGGTCGACAGCCTATCCGTTCATCAAGGTAGGACTTCAGTATTCAACCCCGATACATTTCGCAGGTGCACGCTTTATCCTTTCAGGACTGATGATCCTGCCTTTTACCATAAGGCCGCAGGAATACTTAAGGATGATAATGGCAAACAGGAACCTGATTATATGGGTGACAATCCTTCAGACCCTCATCAACTACATTCTCTTCTACAAGGGCATGGACCGGGTCCCGGGGGCTCTTGGGGCAGTTATCGTGGGGGCTCAGCCCTTTGTGACGGCAATAGTCTCCAGGATAATGATCAAAGAGGAGCGTTTTACGCGTGCCAAGGTGTTGACAATTTTCTTAGGACTGGCAGGAATAGTGCTTGTCAGCGTAGGCAGGCAGGGGTTTCACTTTGGTCTGCCGGGAGAGGTGGCAGGAATAATCATGATTTTTCTTGCCAACATATCAACCGCAACCAGCAACGTCCTTGTCTCAAGGGATGGCAAGAAGATGAATCCTCTGGTGCTGAGCTCCTTCTCTCTGCTTGCCGGAGGGCTCATCATGTTCCTGTTATCATTTGCCGTTGAAGATGTTCCGTCAAAACCTGATTTCCCGGTAAAATACTGGCTCGTTCTCGGCTGGCTCGCGTTCATGTCAGCCTTCACCTTCTCAAAGTGGTATGTTTTACTCAAAAGACCGGAGGTAAAGGTATCGGAGCTTAACCTGTGGAAATTCATCATTCCCGTCTTCGGAGCCATACTCAGCTGGATACTGGTGCCGGGAGAGCATGCCGACTGGGTTACCGTAGCAGGGATGGTTATAATATCATTTTCACTGATATGGTTCTTCGGCTTCACCGGCAGGAAGGAACGGAGAGTCGAGCGCATCCCCGCCGGACCGATTGCAAAATGAAGTCCTCAGTCTTCAGTCCTCAGTCTTCAGTTAATCAGATATTTATCAACTATTGATTTCCGACTGTGGACTGCCGACTGGACTGCCGACTGCCGACTGGTTATGACTGCCGACTGCCGACTGGTTTCGACTGCCTACTGCCTGTCTAAGTATAAATACCCCCGGAAAATAGGCTTTAATAGCGTTCCCTGTGAAGGGCATCATGACTACTTTTGAGCTTCCCATAAAAGGCGAAGACCAAATCATGGAAGATCTCTATGGAAGACTAATGCAGGATGTCCGTTTTGAGGAGGGGCTGAAGGCATGCATGAACTGCGGAATATGCACAGGAATCTGTCCTGCAGCCGAATATTACAACTATGACCCGAGGAGG
>JBHEOU010000042.1:0-3282 GCA_046260645.1 Bacteroidales bacterium
GACAGGGAGTGGGGCACCGGCAACGAATCGCCGGAGTTGTTCAATCCCGTCTCTCTTGATGCGGACCAATGGGTAAAGGTGCTTGGTGATGCTGGCATGAAGATCATAATCATAACAGCCAAACATCATGACGGTTTCTGCCTGTGGCCGACGAAGACCACCGGCCACTCTGTGGCATCAAGTCCCTGGAAGGAGGGCAAGGGTGATGTGATCAGGGAGCTCAAGGATGCATGCGACAGGCACGACATGAAGTTCGGGGTCTATCTTTCACCATGGGACCGCAATGCAAACAGTTACGGTGACTCCCCGGCTTACAACAGGTTTTATATGGATCAGCTGACCGAGCTGCTGACATGGTACGGCAAGGTGGATGAGGTTTGGTTCGACGGCGCCAACGGCGAAGGCCCCGACGGGCGCAGGCAGGAATACGACTGGCAGGCATATTATGACCTCATCAGGAAGCTGCAGCCCGACGCTGTCACCGCCATCATGGGTGAGGATGTGAGATGGGTGGGCACAGAGACAGGTTACGGTCGCGAGACGGAGTGGAGCGTCACTGCCCTGGCCCCTGGAGGGACACCCGCCAGCCGGGCCATCAACGAGGCGCTTGGACTGACTCCCATGTCCGATGACCTGGGCGGCAGCACCCTGCTGAGCAAGGCAGGAGGTGTCTACTGGTACCCTGCCGAGGTCGATGTGTCAATACGGCCGGGATGGTTCTGGCACGCTTCGGAAGACAGCCTTGTAAAGGATGTCGATAAGCTTGCCGATATATACCTCAGCTCTGTGGGCCGCAACGCGGTGCTTCTGCTTAACGTGCCCCCCGACAACAGGGGCCTGATAACCGATTATGACATCAGAAGCCTGCAAGCTTTCAAGACATGGATTGACGGCCTGTATGATACTAACCTTCTCGACGGCGCAAGGCCCTACGGCCGTGGAGCCTCAGGCGCCATTGACGGCGACAATGAAACCTCCTGGAGCCCGCGCCGAAATAATGTTGCCTCGTTTGTTCCCGCCATTGCCGCAACGTTCAACGTCGCGATGCTGCAGGAGGAGATCAGCAGGGGCCAGAGGGTCGAGAAGTTCGTCATTGAAGCCCTGGCGGACGCCAGATGGGACACAATAGCCACCGGAACAACCATCGGGTATAAGCGCCTTATCCGCTTCCCGGAAGTAAGAGCCGACGAGATCAGGCTTACAATTGTCTCCTCCAGGGCTACCCCCCACATCAGTACATTCGCCCTCTACCACGTGGAATAAATTGGTACGGTTCTTGTACTTTCCCTGTTGTAATTAAAACGAGAAATAATGAAAAAGATAGCAGCATCAATCATTGTTCTGCTATTCACTATAGCAGCATCAGCACAGGGACAGGTATCTCTTTCAAAGGAAGAGAAAAAGGCACTTAAACTGGAGCAGAAGAAGCAGAAGGAGACAGAACTCTCCATGAACACAGCCGAGGCGCTCAGGTCAGGCACCTTCGTTCTTAAGGCTGACCGGATCCGTGGAAGGGGAGGTCCTTCAATGAACGTCGATCCCACCATTAACTTTGTTGCCGTGGAAGGCAAAGATGCATATGTACAGGTATCTCCATCTTCAGGCTATGGTTTGAACGGCCTGGGAGGCGTGACATTGCGTGGTAAGATCACCTCGCTCGATATTGAACAGGGTAAAAAGCACGGCTCCTACAACATTGTGGTGAATACCATCGGCCATGGCGGCAACATCACTATTTTTATGAATGTGAACAAGACAGGAGAGATGGCCTCTGCAACAGTCAATACAAACTGGGGTAACCGGATTGAATTGAACGGCTACCTGGTGCCATGGACCGGTACCGGTACCAAAATACATAAAGGCAGGGAGAACTTCTGATATGGTGGAAGCCATACCCGGAAAGTGATTTATTTTCCGTTTCTCTTAAGGCGATGGGTCAGCCAGTTGTGCTGACGCTCCTCCTCCGAACGGTGAAAAATTTCCTTGTTGACATATTTGATCGACTCCACAGTATAGAGAGCACGGGGATTGAAGCTGTTGATGTCATCAAGGACCGTCTTAATCATACTCCTGCGGGCAATGATGTAAATTACCGCCACTTCACCCTCAATCCCCTCGGCCCTGACGGAGGTGACGCCGTAACCCTTCGCCCTGAGCTCCCCGATGAGGTTTGTGGCATCCTTGCGGGTTATGACCCTGATCATCTCGTGTCCTATGGCGAGCTTCTCCTCGAGGAACATACCAACAAAATTACCGGTGGCAAACCCTGCAGCATATGCGATATAACAGCCCCAGTTGTCAAGGTCCTGCATGATGCGGCTTATGGCCAGCAGCCATATCAGCACCTCAAAAAAACCAACAAACGGAGCTACACTCCTCATCCCCTTGGTGACAAAAATTATCCTGAGAGTACCGAGCGAGACATCTATGATACGTGCCACAAAGATGAAAAGCGGCAGCAGGACATATGTAACCAGATCGGAATTAAGTACTTCCATGATGCTTACAAAGATTTTAGAACCTGCAAAGTTATGACTATTTTTGAAACCGATAGCCCCAAAAAGTGCGCATCATGAAAATCCTTAAGCCCCGTATTCTGATTATCTGTCTGATGCTTCCGGCAATGGCCGGGGCTCAGGATCCCGATACGGTTCTCATATCCGGGCACCGGCATGACTCAACTCTCTTTGAAGGGCACCATCGTGATTCGGTCCTCACTGCCGGGCAGGTGCCTGATACAGTTCTCACCCTGCTCTTCGCGGGAGACATCATGGGCCATGACGGGCAGATCGCGGCAGCCCTTAATGATTCAACGGGTAAGTATGAATATGACAGTGTCTTCAAATACATCTCGCCGGTCATTTCCGCCGCTGATGTTGCAATAGGCAACCTGGAAGTCACCCTCGGGGGTGCCCCCTATAAGGGTTACCCGGCCTTCAGCTCGCCGGATGCCCTTGCCGTGGCATGCCGGAATGCGGGTTTTGACATCCTGGTTACCGCCAACAATCATTCTGCCGACCGGGGCACAAAAGGCCTTGTGCGCACCATCAGGGTGCTTGACAGCCTTGGCATTGCGCATACAGGCACATGGGTCAGCGGCGAAGCAAGAGACAGCCTCTCACCGCTGATGATATGCCATGACAGCATTCGTCTTGCACTGCTGGCATACACCTATGGCACCAATGGCATAATTGTGCCTCCTCCGGCAACAGTCTCCTATATTGACACCGTCAGGGCAGCCGCTGATATAAGAAAATCATTTGACGCAGGTGCTGACCGCAC
>JBHEOU010000042.1:3292-7381 GCA_046260645.1 Bacteroidales bacterium
CACATTCATTCACTGGGGAACTGAATATGACACCCTCCCTGACAAGAACCAGAAGAAGACTGCCGCTGCACTGCTGAGAAGCGGTGCTGACATTGTCATCGGCTCGCACCCTCATGTGCTGCAGCCAATGACAGCGGAACCAGATTCCTGCTCAATAAAAAATCCCGTGGTATGGTCAATGGGCAACTTCGTCTCAAACCAGCGTACGAGAAGAAGGGACGGTGGAGCAATGATACGGCTCGACCTTGCCTCACGGGGAGACACCACGGTCATCACTGACGCCGGCTATATCCTTACATGGGTTTACGCCCCCACCGAAGGGGGAAAACGCAGGTTCTATGTACTGCCATGCGCCGACTTCGAGAACAGGCCGGAATTCTTCCAGTCGTCATCACATTATGATGCCATGATGATTTTCATCAGGGATGCCAGGAGGCTTCTTGACAGCCTGAACACGGGGTTCCATGAGATGATCTGGTCTGAAGGAAACTGGGTCAGGGTGGAGCGGTCACCTGTATCGCTTAATTAGTATCTTTACACTGATTTTCATGCCGTCTATGGAGGGATCAACATTAGTTCTTGCAGGAACAGCGGTGACAATCGGGTTCATTCACACACTGATCGGGCCTGACCACTACCTGCCGTTCATCGTTATGGGAGAGGCGCGTGCCTGGAGCATCAGGAAGACTATGTTCATAACCTTCCTGTGCGGAGTGGGGCATGTGCTCAGCTCAGTGGTGGTAGGATTCATAGGCATAGCTGCAGGACTGTCACTTTCAAGACTTGAGATTTTTGAATCATTCAGGGGGAACATTGCAGCATGGCTGCTCATAGCTTTCGGCCTCATTTACATGCTGATCAGCCTGCGACGGCTCTACAGGAAAAAGAGGCATGTGCATCAGCATCACCATACTGAAGGCGTGACACATGATCATGAGCATGATCATTTCAGCGGCCATTCACATATTCATATCGGTGACAGGAAGAACATGACACCGTGGATACTGTTCCTCATATTTGTCCTCGGTCCGTGTGAACCCCTTATTCCAATACTGATGTATCCCGCCGCCGCAAACAACATCAGCGGTGTTATCCTCGTATCACTGCTCTTCTCCGCAGTCACGATAGCCACCATGATGACCATTGTGCTTGCCTTCAGGCTCGGCCTGAGCCGGATAAACCTGAGGCCGCTTGAACAGTACGTCAACGTGATTGCCGGAGCCACAATCGCAGTATCAGGACTTGCCATACAGCTTCTTGGTCTGTGAGACCAATATTATTATTAGTTTTGCCAAAATTTACCAGATGAGTTTCGACTACAACACACAGAGAAAAAAGATGTCCCTTCCGGAATATGGAAGGAATGTCCTGAAAATGATTGAACATATCAAGACTATCAAGGATCCGGAAGAGAGGAACCAGGCAGCCAAAACCGTCATACAGATCATGAGCAACCTCAACCCGAACCTCGGGGGGGTGACCGACTACAGGCACAAGCTGTGGGATCATCTGATGATAATAGCCGATTTCGATCTGGCTGTTGACTCTCCCTATCCGGCACCGGACCGTGCCAAGCTCGATGCCAAACCTAATAAGGTACCGTATCATAACGGCCATATCAAGTATGCTCATTACGGACACATTGTGCCGGCTCTGATAGAAGCCGCCTCTGCAATGGAAGACGGAGAGGAGAAGGATTATCTGACATCTCTCATTCTCAACCAGATGAAGAAGGATTACCTTACCTGGAACAAAGCCCAGGTGGCCGATGACCTCATCATAAGGGACCTGATGGATATGTCTGGCAACAGGCTGAAGGTGCCTGAGAACTTCAGGATGCCGGATATCAAAGAGCTTCTTGCGCCCCCGAAGAGCAAGACGCAGAGCAGGTATCAGGGAAGGTCCCAGGATAAATACCAGGGAAGGTCAAACAAACAGGGGAAGAAAAAACACAAGAACGGGTATTAATCAATTTCATACCGACAGGTCATGAGCATCACCAGCGTAAAGACAAATGAGGCTCCGCTGCCCGGAGGCCATTACTCCCAGGCCATTGTCTCAGGGAATTTAATCTTTGTTTCCGGCCAGCTGCCTTTTGTTCCGCTGACGGGCGAAAAAACAACCGGAGACATCAGCGAGCAGACCCTGCAGGCGCTTAAAAACGTACTCAGCATTGTCAGGGCGGCAGGGGGTGATATCACTACCATTGCACGGACAACAATTTATACTACAGATGTAAAATTCTGGGGAGAGGTCAACAGGGTATACGTTGATTTCTTCGGCCATGTGCAACCGGCCAGATCAATCGTTACGGTGTCAGCCCTCCACCACGGATGCCTGGTAGAGATCGAGGCAGTCGCCTTTACCCTTTGATTTGCCACTTTGTCATGTTTATCAATGTGGCCGGCATTTTGCTTAGAGGCCGATAGTAAAGATTTTTTATCATGGTGAAAAAGAGAAGTCACGAAGAGGGGCATGAAGAACCCATGCCTGCAGATGAAATGCAAGAAAATCAGTACACTGCAGAGTCCGGTGACTCAGGACGCACAACCACCCCCGACCCAAAAGGGGAGGACATGAGTACCATGGATGAAGACGAGATACTTGGAAAACTGACAGAAATGCAGGACAGGTACCTCCGTCTATCAGCTGAGTTTGATAATTACAGGAAAAGAACCCTTCGCGAGAAGATCGAGCTTGCCCAGTCAGGCGGCGAATCGGTAATTAGAAACCTGCTTCCCATAATTGACGACTTTGACAGGGCCATGATCTCAATGCGGGCAACGGACGACTGCAATGCCGTGAAGGCCGGGCTCGAGCTTATCTATGTGAAGCTAAATGAATTCCTCAGACAGAACGGCGTGAAGGAGATAGCGGCAATAAATGAACCGTTCAACAGTGATATTCATGATGCCGTGACCGGCATGGCTGTTGACGATGATGAGATGAAGGGAAAGATAATAGATGTTACACAGAAGGGATATACCCTCAATGAAAAAGTAATCCGTCACCCCAAGGTGGTGGTGGGTGAATAACAGTTTGGTTCTGCACTGAAACATGTCGAAAAGAGACTATTACGAAATTCTGGGCGTCAGCAAGGGTGCCTCGAAGGATGAGATAAAAAAGGCCTACCGCAAGCAGGCCCTCAAGTACCATCCTGACAAGAACACCGGTGACACGGATGCCGAGGAGAAATTCAAGGAGGCGGCCGAGGCCTACGAGGTCCTCAGCAATGATGACAAGAAGGCCCGTTACGACCAGTTCGGGCATGCCGGCATGGGCAATAACATGGGTGGCGGCTTCGGCGGCGGCATGACCATGGAAGACATCTTCTCATCATTCGGAGATATCTTCGGTGATGCCTTCGGTGGTGCCTTCGGATCACGCAGGGGCGGAGGGCGGACGCGCAATGTCAACAGGGGGACCAACCTGAGGCTGAAGGTAAAACTCACCCTCGAGGAGTTTGCTCGCGGAGCCGAGAAAAAAATCAGAGTCACCAAATATGTCACCTGCAACACCTGTCACGGCAGCGGAGCCGCCTCTGACAGTGACGTGACAACATGTACGGCATGCAAGGGCACCGGTCATACCACCAGGGTGATGAACACCATCCTGGGGCAGATGCAGACCACTGCTGCCTGCAATGTGTGCGGCGGCGAAGGCAAGGTGATAACAAAAAAATGCCATAAATGCTATGGCGAAGGAATAACACAGGCAGAAGAGGTGATACCGCTCTCAATACCTGCAGGACTGGCTCCCGGCATGCAGCTTTCCGTGACAGGCAAGGGTAACGCTGCACGCCGCGGCGGCATCAACGGAGACCTCATTGTGGTGATAGACGAGGAGCCTCACGACGAACTGCTGCGCGAGGGCAATGACCTGATCTATAACCTCTTCATAAGCATCCCTGACGCCATCCTGGGCGCCAACGTGGAGGTGCCTACCATTGACGGCAAGGTGAGAATAAAGATCGACGCCGGGACACAGGGCGGCAAGATCCTCCGGCTCCGGGGAAAGGGGCTGCCCGACGTAAACGGTTATGGGAAGGGCGACCTGCTCGTTAACGTAAACGTATGGATTCCCAAAAAC
>JBHEOU010000042.1:7391-11929 GCA_046260645.1 Bacteroidales bacterium
ACATAGAGCAGTACCGCATCTCTCCTACTTTCACCCCCAAGCCCGATGCTGATGACAAGGGCTTCTTCGACAGGGTCAAGAATTACTTTTCATAAAGACTTTCATACTGCAGATAAAGGTTGATCCGCTGCCCGAGGCGCGTATCAACCTTTTTTATATCTTTGAAATTCCCGGACTAACCTATTTAATCATGGAAAGAAAATGATATTATTCGAAGCCCAAAATGTGACCAAACGCTTCAGGACTCAGACTGCACTTGACGGGGTCAGCATAAGCGTTCCGGAGCAGAGCATCTATGGACTGCTCGGACCCAACGGCGCAGGCAAAACAACCCTTATAAGGATCATCAACCAGATCACAGCTCCTGACAGCGGCGCCATCCTCCTCAACGGCCGGCCGGTAAAACCTGAAGATGTGCACAACATCGGTTACCTGCCTGAAGAGCGTGGCCTCTACAAGAAAATGAAGGTTGGAGAACAGTCCCTCTACCTGGCCCAGCTAAAAGGCCTCAGCCACTCTGAAGCCATGCGCCGCCTGAAATACTGGTTCAAAAAACTGGAGATAACCGGATGGTGGGATAAGAAGGTTGAGGAGCTTTCAAAAGGCATGCAGCAGAAGGTGCAGTTCGTAACTACGGTCCTGCATGAGCCGAAGCTGCTGATCTTCGATGAACCCTTTACCGGGTTTGATCCTATCAACGTGAAGCAGATAAAGGATGAGATCCTCTTCCTCAGGGAAAGGGGGGCGACAATCATCTTTTCAACTCATAACATGAGCTCGGTGGAAGAGTTGTGCGACAATATTACCCTTATCAACAAAGCCCATACGATACTCGAGGGGAGCGTTGGAAAGATACGACGTGACTGGGCAGCAAATGAATATGACATAATCTTCGACGGTAACGTGACACCATCAGGCAACGGCCATTTTTCAATTCTCAGCTCAGCCTTTGTGGGCGGGAAGAGCGCGGTGCGTATCAGGGCGGCAGAGACAGGAGACACAAATGAAATAATAAGGGCCATGATGACGGCAGGCAAGGTAGTGTCGTTTAATCCGGCCCTGCCCTCAATGAATGAAATATTCATCAGGGTAGTGGAAGCTAAAAACAAGGAAGCTGCAACAAACTGAGCCATGAACAAAATATCCTTAATAATCCGCAGGGAATACATCACCAGGGTACGCAAGAAGTCATTCATTATAATGACTCTGCTTACACCATTTCTATTTGCCCTCATCTTTATCATTCCGGCACTGGTCATGTCAAGCGATGATAAGGATTATAAGAAGATTGCCGTCATCGAAGACGGCTCCGATCTCTTCACAGATGTGATTCCTGACACAAAGGACACTGACTTCGAATACCTTACGGGAGTAAGATTTGATGACATAAAGAATAATTTCAACGACCTCGGCTACTACGGCGTGCTCTACATCTCTCCCCAGATCATCACCACACCCAACGCCATCCAGCTTATCTCCAGAAAACAGCCACCAATGGGCCTGCTTGACCATATCTCCGGATCACTCGAGAAGGAGATTGAGAAACAGAAACTCCTGGCATACAACATTGAAAACCTTGATGAGATACTCAAGACCATAAACACCAGCGTCAAGATCCAGACCATAAAGATCGATGACACGGGCGGAGTGACACAGACGAGCACCGGCATATCGATGGCACTGGCTTATATAAGCGGGTTCACGATGTATATGCTCGTGTTCATGTTCGGCTCAATGGTCATGCGTGGTGTGATAGAGGAGAAGACCAACCGCATAGTGGAGGTGATCATATCATCGGTTAAGCCCGTTCAGCTGATGCTTGGCAAGATCATTGGTGTTGCCCTCGTCGGCCTCACGCAGTTCGGCCTCTGGATTATCCTCACCCTCGCAATAGTGATGATTGTCAAGGCAAACGTGTTTACGGACGGCGCTATGGAGCAGATACAACAGCTCCCGCAGAGCCTTGCCGGGGCCGACCAGTCGATCGCCGGGGCACAGGCAACAACAATCTCAGCGGAACAGATCAGCGAGTTCCAGTCGCTCTTTGCCAACGCAATGAACCAGCCATGGGGACTGATCATTTTTAGTTTCTTTTTCTATTTTATCACCGGGTATCTGCTCTATGCCTCGCTCTTTGCGGCTATCGGATCGGCAGTTGACAACGAAACGGAGACGCAACAGTTCATGCTTCCGGTCACCATACCGATAATACTGGGCCTGATCGTCGCCATGGGCACAATGCAAAACCCCGAGAGCTCACTCTCATTCTGGTTCTCTATGATCCCGCTCACCTCCCCCATTGTGATGGTGGCCCGCATACCCTTTGACGTTCCTGCATGGGAGATAGCACTGTCGATGGGCCTGATGCTGATCACGATCATCGGGGCAGTCTGGATGGCGGCGAAGATATACCGTACCGGAATACTCATGTACGGGAAGAAGAGCTCCTACAAGGAACTGTGGAAGTGGCTGACATATAAAGGATAAACAGAACCTGACATGCCGAAAATACTGGTCATTGATGATGAGAAGTCCATCAGGAACACCCTGAAGGATGTGCTTGAATACGAAAAGTATGAGGTCGATCTTGCGGAGGAGGGCATCTCGGGAACAGAGCTCTTCACTCAGGGTTCATATGATGTCGTTCTCTGTGACATCAAGATGGCGAAAATGGATGGAATAGAGGTACTCCAGAAGTTGCAGGAGCACTCGGCTGACGTACCTGTGATAATGATATCCGGCCACGGCAACATAGACACTGCTGTTGACGCAATCAGGAAGGGGGCATTTGACTTCCTTGAGAAGCCGCTGGATCTCAACCGGCTGCTGATCACCATCCGCAATGCACTCGAAAGAGGGTCGCTGATTACCCAGACCAAGGTCCTTAAAAAACAAGTAAGCAAGAAATTTGAAATAGTAGGCTCCTCCCCTTCCATCATAGCTGTAAAGGAGATGATTGACAGGGTTGCTCCCACGGAGGCGCGCGTGCTCATCACAGGGGCCAACGGCACCGGCAAGGAACTTGTCGCCCACCAGATCCATGAAAAGAGCAATCGTGCCCGGGGCCCCTTCGTGGAGGTCAACTGCGCCGCCATACCCTCGGAACTAATTGAAAGTGAGCTATTTGGTCATGAGAAAGGGTCCTTCACATCGGCCATCAAGCAGCGTATCGGCAAATTTGAACAGGCCACCGGTGGAACCATATTCCTTGACGAGGTGGGAGACATGAGCCTGGCAGCCCAGGCCAAGGTGCTGAGGGCGCTGCAGGAGAATAAGATAACACGCGTGGGATCTGACAAGGACATTCATGTTGATGTCAGGGTCATTGCTGCAACAAACAAGAATATCAGGGATGAGATTGACCGCAACACCTTCCGGGAAGACCTCTACCACCGGTTGAGCGTCATCCTGATCCATGTGCCCACACTCAATGAGAGAAGTGATGACATCCCCATATTGGTTGAGCACTTCAACACCCTGATCTGCGGTGAATACGGGATGAATAAGAAGAAGATAAGGCCTGACGCCATCACCGAGCTGCAAAAGATAAAGTGGACGGGAAATATCAGGGAGTTCCGGAATGTGCTCGAACGCCTCATCATCCTCTGTCCCGAAGAGATCACGGGCAGGGATGTGATCGCTTATGCTCACCCCGTATCGGGTTTTGGAGAAATATGAATAACAGGAACGGCATATTGTCCGGCCTTGCCCTGCTGGTGATGCTTGCCCTCTCTTCCGGATGTAACAGAAGTGGCAGGGAGGTAATCCCTGTCTCCTTCAATGACGGATGGATGTTTATCAGGCAGGACTCGGCAAATATTGACAAGATCCTTCCCGGGATCATTCCTAACCACAAGTGGGAGGAGGTAACGCTGCCTCACTCGGCATTTATTGAGCCCCTTGTCATATCAGGCAGCCAGTGGACGGGCATTTGCTGGTACAAAAAGGTTTTCAGGGCAGAGAAGAGGCAGAGGCACAGGCACACCGGCCTTCTCTTTGACGGCGCTATGAATGACGCCATCATCTATCTCAACGGAGCCGATATAGCCCGGCATTCAGGGGGTTATGTTCCGTTTTATGTTAACCTGACAGATGATCTTGATTATGGCAGGGAGAATGAGATCATGGTAAGGCTTGACAACAGGGAGAACCCTGACATTCCGCCCGGTAAGGCGCTGGCCGAACTTGATTTTCTATGGTACAGCGGTCTCTACCGCAACGTAAGCCTATATATAACTGACAAGTTGCACATTACATCTCCTCCGGAGGTTGAGTCGGTACTTGGCGGTGGCATAATCACCGGATCACGCGAAATCAGCCGGGAGGCTGCTACCGTCACGGTGTCGGTTCATGTAACCAATGATGACCGCATACCACGCTCTTTCCACATGAAGAATACGCTGCTTGATGCTGCCGGCCTTGATATTGCATCATCACGCTCTGAACGCATTGAGCTGGAGCCCGGGCAGAGCCGGCGGCTGATGACGAAGATAATTGTCATGCAGCCAGCCCTCTGGTCGCATGACCAACCTTTCCTC
>JBHEOU010000043.1:0-6542 GCA_046260645.1 Bacteroidales bacterium
CGACAGCTGCTGGGCAATGTCCATATAACCGCCGGTATTGTACCGGAGGTCAATGATCAGATCAGTCACGTTGTTTGCCTTGAAATAGGCAAAGGCATCATTGAGCTCCTGTTCAGAGGGCTCAATGAAGGTCTCAAAACTTAGATAGCCGGTCTTGCCGCTGGTGAGGTCAAGTACCTTTGCTGCCGTCACTGAGTTGATTGTGAAGCTTGATTTCGTTGAGCTGTAAGTAACGGTGGTGCCGTCAGGCTTCTGGAACAGGAATTTATTTGTGATGCCTGCAGTTGACGGTCCTAACAGAGTACTGTATGCTGCATCATCGCCTGAAATAAATATCGGAGCGATGGGTGTGTCATTGATCTCCCTGACGATCCATCCCCGCCTGACCCCGTTGGGCCACAGGTCAGAGCCTTCGTACAGGCTTACCACCCTGACATTGTTCAGGTTGTCGAGACTCATCCGGATACCGTGACCTACGAAGGTGCCCTGCATTGACGCCATAAAACTCTCATAGTCGGTTACAAAGCTCCATTTGTCTCTCGGAAGGTATCTCAATGCTTCAAGTATCTCTTCAGGACTGCCATAATCTGAGATCTTGACGGTGGGCATGGTATTGTACCAGAGGTACGCATATTTCATAAGATCATAAAAGCCATCACGCGCACGTTCCTCAGGAGTATACTCATCTATTGGCGTTATGGGATCCTTCTTACATCCGTAGAGAAGGGGAATTAACAATATGGTTATTAATATAATTCGTTTCATTTCTCGTATGATTATTGCACAAAACCAGCAAAAAATGTGCCGTTTACGAAGATTTCCTTCCCCGGTTCTGGTACAGAACGCTTCCAATGATGAAAAGCAGTCCCAGGGGGGTGGTATAATATATGGGCTCGTCAATAATAAAATGGAGGAGTATCAGTGAGATGAAGGGGGCAAAATAGACGAGGTTGCTTACCTTATCTGTTGTCTCAGCCAGTTGCAGCGCTCTAAGCCACAGCCAGAAAGTGATGCCCATCTCGAAGATGCCGCAGTAAGCTGATGCTGCAGCTCCCTTCAGGCTGACTGTTTCGCTGAATGACCCGGAGACAGCCATTATCACTGTCATATAGACAGTTCCGAAAATAAAACTTGTTAATAGTTTCACGGCCTCGTTGCGCCGGTCGCGCACGTTCAGCACGAAGTACAGGGCCCACAGCACGCTGCTTACCAGGGCCAGCACTACGCCGGTGGTGTCAGACCTGCCGGGATGAAAGACAGCCCCCTGTGAGGCAATGATGTATACACCGGCAAGGCTGATGAACAGTGCAACGAAGCTCCTGGCGGGGATCCGCTGATGCAATAACGGGATTGAAAAGAAGACGAGGATAATCGGCCAGATCATGTTTATCGGCTGGGCCACCTGGCCCGGCAGCCGGCTGTAGGCTGCCAGAAGCAACAGGTAATAGGCTACCGGGTTGATCAGGCCGAGAAGGGCTGACCACATAATATCGCGGCCTGTCATCTGCAGCATGAGCCTTAATTTGCCGGAGGCGGCAACAATCAGAAACAGGACGGCCGTGGAGACCAGCGTGGTGATGCCAAGCATGGTCACGATACTTAATTCTGAGAGGGCAATCTTGAAGGCAGTGGGTATGGTACCCCACAGAAAGATGGCAAGAGCGGCATACAGGTATGCCCGTGAGCTCTTTCTCATCAGTGTCAGCTTATCATCTCAAACCCGGTGTAAGGAACCAGTGCGGCGGGAATACGTATGCCCTCCGGGGTCTGGTTGTTTTCAAGCAGTGCGGCCACGATGCGCGGCAGTGCCAGGGCGCTGCCATTAAGGGTATGACACAGTGTTGTCTGTTTAGTGCCCTTCTCCCTGAAACGGCATTTGAGCCTGTTGGCCTGAAAGGCCTCAAAGTTGGATGTCGAACTCACCTCAAGCCAGCGCTGCTGAGCCGCAGACCTAACCTCAAAATCGTAGGTCATGGCCGAGGTGAAAGAGATGTCTCCTCCACAGAGCCTTACGATGCGGTAAGGCAGCTCAAGCTTCGTCAGCAGGCTCTCGACGTGGTTTACCATCTCCTCGAGAGCATCATATGATTTATCGGGGTGGGCTATCTGCACTATCTCCACCTTATCGAACTGATGCAGCCTGTTCAGGCCCCTGACATGTGCACCCCACGAGCCGGCCTCGCGACGGAAGCAGGGAGTGTACCCCATGTTACGGACAGGCAGCTCAGCGACATCAAGTATAACGTCGCGGTAAATATTGGTGATGGGCACCTCGGCAGTGGGAATCAGGTAGAGGTTGTCAATACCCACATGGTACATCTGTCCTTCCTTGTCGGGCAGCTGTCCGGTGCCGAACCCGGAATCCTCATTCACCAGTATCGGCGGTTCTATCTCACGATATCCGGCTTTCTCTCCCTCGTCAAGGAAAAAATTGATCAGGGCCCTCTGCAACCGGGCCCCCATACCTTTATATACAGGGAACCCGGCTCCGGTAATCTTTATCCCCAGGTCGAAGTCAATGATATCATATTTCTTTATCAGGTCCCAGTGCGGCACCGCACCGGCATGAAGCGCAGTTATTGTGCCTCCGCTGCGGACGATGACGTTATCTTCGGCGCTCCTGCCCGCGGGCACCAGTACGTGGGGCAGGTTGGGCAGTTTTATCAGCTCGGTCTGCATCTCACGGCTCACATCGTCAAGGGTCTCAGTGAGCTGTTTCTGTTTCTCCTTCAGGGCACCTATACCCCTCTTGGCCGCTTCGGCCAGATCCTTTCTTCCCTCCTTCATCATTGATCCGATTACGCGGGCCAGGTTGTTAAGCTCAGCCTGCACCGCATCACCTTCGGTCTGCAGCTCACGGCGGCGTCGGTCAAGTTCGAGTACTGTGCCGACTATGCCGGTGGCGTCGAAATTCTTGATCCTGAGCCTCTCAATGACATTTGAGGATTGTTCGCGAATGAGGTTTATGGTAAGCATTTCAGATGGGTTATGATCTTTTAAGGAGCGTAAAATTAAAACAAAAACTCCTGAAAAGATGCGCTTACGCGTATATTTTCAGGAGTCTGTAAACGGTTTGATGGTATCTTATTCTGCTGCGGGTTTAACCGAGACGTAAGATTTGTCGCCACTCTTCTTTTTAAACTCAATAGTCCCGTCAATGAGGGCAAAGAGGGTGTGATCCCTGCCGATGCCTACATTTTCACCCGGGTTGTGAGGGGTGCCTCGCTGGCGTACAATAATGCCGCCTGCCTTGACTGCCTGTCCTCCGAAGAGCTTGACACCAAGCCTTTTGCTTTCTGAATCGCGGCCGTTGCGTGAACTGCCTACACCTTTCTTGTGTGCCATATCCTTATTTTTTTACTGTTTGTCGGTTATTTCTTTTCCGGTTTCTTTGCACTCTTTGCCGGAGCTTTTTTTACGGCTTTCTTCTTCTCAGCCGGCTCTTTTTTGACGGCTGCTTTCTTTGCCGGAGCCTTTTTAACTTCTGCTTTCACCTCTTCGGCAACAGGTTCCGTGGTAGCTTTCTTCTCAGCCTTGGGAGCAGCTTTCTTCTTCTCTTCTCCCCTGGGGCCTATGCTCATTATCTCCACCTGGGTGAAGTCCTGACGGTGTCCGCTTCTTTTCTGATATCCTTTCCTTCTCTTCTTCTTGAAGATTATCACTTTGTCACCTCTCGGGTGGGCCAGGACCTTGCCTTCGATCACGGTGTTTTCGATGACCGGCTCACCAATGGTGACTGCACCGTCATTATCCAGAAGGAGAACCTTTTCAAACTCTACATTATCACCTTCTTCTGCATCAAGGCGATGGACAAAGATCTTCTTTCCCTCTTCCACCTTGAACTGCTGGCCGGCAATTTCTACGATTGCGTACATTTTCAATCTATCTTATATTACTCCGTGAGGCGGACATGCTCCTCTGTGCATGACACTTCTGCGGCCCCGCCGGATCTTTGTTTTTCGGACTGCAAAGATATAAAAATTAACTTATTTACAAATCGCAGCGATTAATTTATCACCAACTGTCTGTGGATAAAAAATTCACTTGCCGGGATGATAAAGGTTCTTATTCTTTATATTTGTCATATCGGCCTGTCGGGTTGAAAATCTGGTTAACTATGCAGAATAAGTTTATTCGTCTGAAGGTCATAGGCATTTCTTACAGTCAGACTCAGTCCGGAGCCTATGCCCTCATATTGGCAGAAGAGAATGGTGAACGGCGTATACCTATTATTATAGGTGGGTTTGAGGCCCAGGCCATTGTTATCAAGCTCGAAAACCTTGAGCCGCCAAGACCACTGACACATGATCTCTTCAGGAGTTTTGCCGTGGCCTGCGGCGTCACCGTAGAGCAGGTACTAATCAACAAGCTGCATGAAGGCATCTTTTATTCCGAGATCGTCTGTACTGACGGTGAGAGACGTTTTCACATCGACTCCCGCACCTCAGATGCGGTTGCCCTTGCCCTCAGATTCGAATGCCCCATCTTCATCGAACCCAAGATACTGAACGAGGCAGGCATTGTCATGAGCGCCACCGCGGAGGAGGAGCAGAAGAAACAGGGCGAGCCGCCACGTGAAAAGAAGGCCCCCGTTTCAAATGAGTACGGCGAGGTTTCCCCTGACGAGCTCAAGGAGATGCTCACCGATGCCATCGGACGCGAAGATTATGAACAGGCAGCCGCCATCCGTGATGAGCTGGCCAGACGAAAGGGGAGATCATAAAAAATCAGGGAATCCGGAGATCAGTATGGCTCCCGGCGCAGGATGGGTTGCAAAAATCGACCGCGCCGTTAACTAGTTGGCTTTAAAAAGTTATGAAGCAATATCTTGACCTGCTGAGCCATGTGATGGAACATGGCGTTGAGAAGAGAGACCGTACCGGTACAGGAACCATAAGCACATTTGGCTACCAGATGCGGTTTGACCTGTCAGACCGCTTCCCGATGATGACAACCAAGAAGCTGCACCTTAAATCGGTTATACACGAACTCCTCTGGTTCCTGAGCGGCAGCACAAACGTTAAGTACCTGCAGGAAAACGGCGTCAGGATATGGAATGAGTGGGCTGATGCCGGGGGGAACCTCGGACCGGTATACGGGTACCAGTGGCGGTCATGGCCTGCAGCGGACGGGAGGTCAATTGACCAGATAACGGCAGTGGCCCGCTCCCTGAAAAACAATCCCGACTCACGCAGACATATTGTCTCAGCATGGAATGTGGGTGAAATAGAAAAGATGGCGCTTCCTCCCTGCCATATCCTCTTTCAGTTTTATGTCGCGGATGGCAAGCTGTCATGCCAGCTCTATCAGCGCAGCGCGGATATCTTCCTTGGGGTGCCCTTTAACATCGCATCCTATTCTCTCCTGACCCTGATGATGGCACAGGTCACAGGCCACAAGCCCGGAGAATTCATCCATACCCTCGGAGATGCACATATCTACCTCAATCATCTTGACCAGGTCAGGCTGCAGCTCACCCGCGAGCCCCGGCCCCAGCCGGTGATGACACTGAACGGTGAGGTAGTTGATATACTTTCATTTAAATACGAGGATTTTTCGCTGACAGGCTATGATCCTCATCCTGCCATAAAAGGCGAAATATCTGTCTGAGATGATCACCATAATAGTAGCAACCGACAGTAACAACGGTATTGGATACAGGAACAGCCTGCTGGCACATCTGCCGGGTGATCTTCAGCGTTTTAAGAAGATAACTATGGGCCATTGCCTGATAATGGGGAAGAAGACGTGGGAGTCGTTGCCCGTCAGGCCACTGCCCGGCCGGAAGAATATTGTTCTGACGGATAATGAGCTCGACTGTTTTGACTGTGCTGAGACCGCCCGTTCAATAGATGAGGCCCTGGCTCTCTGTGAGCCGGGTAAAGAGATCTTCATAATAGGAGGAGGATCCGTATACAGGCAGTTCATGCCCATCGCCGACAGGCTGATGGTAACGCATATACATGGTGAGTACACCGCGGATACCTTCTTCCCGGAGATAGATCCGGATGAATGGCAGGTCTCCGAAAGGGAATTTTATCTGTCAGATAATCCCGGCTCAATAAGCTTTACCTATATTACATACCTTCGCCGGAAGTAACTTTTTTTTCATTTTGGCGTTAAACCAAAAGTGTTTTCTGTAGTCTCAGAGATACAGTCACACACAAAACACTTAACAAACACTATTATGAAAGCTAAGTCTCTAATCCTAATTATGATCCTCGCGGGTCTCGCTCTCACCTCATGTCAGAAGTCGGAACCGCTTGAGACCGCAAGCCTTGAGGCAGCTGATGATGCTGCCCTGTCAGAGGCACTGTTTGATGACGTCTTTACCTCACTGGAAATTGTATCCGGTATGGCCGAGGCCGGATTAAAATCAGCCTCTGTATCTGATACTTGTCCGCTGATAACAATCACTGCAGCAGGACAGGATTTCTGGCCCCGCAACATTGTGATCAATTACGGGACCGGCTGTGAAGGCCTTTATGATGTGGTCCGCAGCGGCCAGATCCTCATTACCCTCTCTGCCCCCAGGCGCGAGG
>JBHEOU010000043.1:6745-9430 GCA_046260645.1 Bacteroidales bacterium
CTAACGGGGGGAAAGATCATCTTCCCTGACGAAAGGAGTATTTCTCATGAGTTCCAACGTGAGAGGGAATACATAGCAGGATATGCCACCTGGAACCCGTGGGATGACAAGTGCCTCATCTCGGGTATGGCTACCGGAATCAATCTCAACGGCATGGGCTATACCCACACAATTATCAACTCCCTTGAATGGAATGCTGCCTGCCGGTTCCTGGTACGGGGCACCATCGGGTTTGAGATTGAAGGGATTGAACCGTTTGAACTCGACTATGGGAATGGTGAATGTGATGCCGCGGCAACGCTTTCACGGGGTGATGAGTCGAAGGAGATCACACTCCGGTTCCGCCATCCGAAATATATTACCCGGTAAAGCGAATTTATCCACAGAACAGAAGCAGGCAACTGCCCTGCATAAGGAGGTAAAAAAATCCCGGCCTGAAACGCGCCGGGATTTTTTTTATGATGCCTTGAGTATTTTCATGTCGACCCTCTCCAGCTTGTGGGAGGCATAATCAGGTGTCACCGTAAACTCCTTAATTTCTCCTGACGGCAGTTCGAACATGGCATCCATCATGATGGCTTCGCAGATGGCCCTGAGACCCCTGGCCCCGAGCTTGAATTCAACGGCCTTGGCAACAATGTAATCGAGCGATTCAGGAATGAAAGTGAGTTCAATGCCGTCCATGGCAAACAGCTTGATATACTGTTTGGTGATTGCATTCTTGGGTTCTGTAAGAATTGCCCGGAGCGCTTTTGCATCCAGGGGCGAGAGGTGGGTCAGCACCGGAAGGCGTCCGATGATCTCGGGTATGAGGCCATAGGCACGCAGATCCTGCGGGGCAATATACTTCAACAGGTCGTCCTTGTCATAACGGTCGCGCGAACGGCTGCCGGTATAGCCTACAACAGCGGTATTGAGCCTGTGTGCTATCTTTTTCTCTATGCCCTCGAATGCTCCTCCGCATATAAACAGAATGTTCTTTGTATCAACAGGGATCATCTTCTGTTCAGGGTGTTTTCTCCCGCCCTGCGGCGGTACGTTGACCACTGCGCCTTCAAGCAGTTTGAGAAGGCCCTGCTGTACCCCTTCACCTGACACATCACGGGTAATGGAGGGGTTATCGCCCTTTCGGGCTATCTTGTCAAGCTCGTCAATAAAGACAATGCCTTTCTCAGCTGCCTTTACATCATAATCGGCGTTCTGTAGCAGACGGGTCAGCAGGCTCTCTATATCCTCTCCGACGTAGCCCGCCTCAGTAAGAACAGTGGCATCAACGATGGTAAAGGGTACGTGTAGCATACGGGCTATGGTACGGGCCAGAAGCGTCTTGCCGGTGCCGGTCTCACCAACCAGCATGATGTTTGACTTTTCTATCTCTACATCATCACTGTCCGCCCTCTGCATCAACCTTTTGTAGTGGTTGTAGACAGCCACGGAGAGAGTCTTTTTGGCCTTGTCCTGTCCTATGACATACTGGTCGAGGAACTTTTTGATCTCCTCAGGCTTGCGCAGGTTAATGCTGTCGAGGCTGAACGATGACTTGCTGCCCAGCTCCTCGGACATTATATTGTGCGCCTGCTCAATGCAGTGGTCGCAGATGTGGCCCTCAAGACCCGCAATAAGCAGGTTTGCCTCTTTCTTTGTCCGTCCGCAGAACGAGCATTTATCCATCAGTGCCGCCTATTTTTTCGTTCTTATGAGGACCTCGTCTATCATGCCGTACTCCTTAGCCTCGGCTGAGGTAAACCAGTGGTCGCGGTCAGCATCCTTCTCAACCTTTTCAACCGGTTGGCCGGTATGCAATGCTATGACCTCGTAAAGCTCCCTTTTGATTTTCAGGATCTCTTTGACGACTATCTCTATGTCACTGGCCTGTCCTTCTGCGCCTCCCATTGGCTGGTGGATCATGATGCGTGAGTGCTTCAGCGCCGATCTCTTGCCTTTTGAGCCGGCTGTAAGAAGTATGGCACCCATGGAGGCAGCCATACCGGTGCATATCGTGGCAATGTCAGCGGTGATATACTGCATGGTGTCATAAATGCCCATCCCTGCATGCACTGCCCCACCGGGGGTGTTAAGGTATATCTGTATGTCCTTGCCCGGATCAGATGAATCAAGGTAGAGCAGCTGAGCCTGGATGATATTTGCAACATAGTCGTCAACCGGCAACCCGAGGAAAATAATACGGTCCATCATAAGACGCGAAAAGACGTCCATAGAGGCTACATTCAACTGGCGTTCCTCGATGATTGTGGGTGAAATGTAACCGTTGCTTGCCGAAATGTAACGGTGCATGGTAAGGCTGCTGATACCGAAACGATCAGCAGCATATTTTTTAAAATCCCTGCTATCTGACATAATTGTCTTATTTGGTTGAATGCCAAATATACGAAATTATCGCCTTAAGGTTTCAATTCTTCTCAAAGAGCTTGTTGAACTCCTCTGCTGAAACCTTACTGTCATCGACCTTCATGGCGTCAATAACTATATCCAGAACCCTGGTGTCAAGCACTTTTTCTGCTATGCGGCGGGCCTCATCCTCCTTCTTCAGCATGTCCTTCGCAAATGATGTGATCTGCTCGTCGGTTGCGTAGTAGAGGCCGTATTGAGTGAACTGCGCCCTGGTGAATTCCTTTGCTTCGGCAAGGATCTCCTCGTCAGTGATCTTCAGGTCATTGTCCTTTG
>JBHEOU010000043.1:9440-11864 GCA_046260645.1 Bacteroidales bacterium
CTTCAGGGGTGGTTTTTTCATTTACTCTCACCAGCCATTTTTTAAGGAACTCCTCGGGCAGCTCGAAGGGTACTTTCTGTAAAAGCATCTCACGTGCGTCAGTGCGCAGCTTGTATTCCGTCTCACGACTGAAGTATTGCCTTATCTCTTCTGTTACCTTTGCTTCGAACTCCTCAACCGAGGTGACGGTTCCCTCTCCGTAGACCTTGTCCCACAACTCCTGGTTGTTTTCTGCGGGTATGAATCGCGATACCTCCCTGACCGTGATGGTAAAGAGTCCGTTGAGATCCTTAACCTCATCCTTCTGCTTGCGGAGAAGCCCGGCGATCTCATAATCATTTGGGAAGGCGGTGCGGATATCGAATGTGATGGTGTCACCCTCCACTTTACCGATGAACTCCTTTTTCAACGATTCGTCCTTCACGAGGTCAACCGAGAGAGAGGCATCGTCATTGGTTATGGTGCCATCGGCTGAAGAGATTGAGCCCTTGAGCATGTCCTTCTCCTCCGACTTTTCGATTTTGACGAATTCACCGTTCCTTCGCGCGTAGTTGTCAACATAGTCGGCAATCATCTTCGCATCAGGTTCAATGAGGTAACGTGTGAGCTTCATCTTTTTCGAGAGGTTGATCTCGAACACCGGAGCCAGCCCCAGCTCGAAGGTGAAACTGAACTCCTCAGATTTTTCCGGGTCGAATGAATGATCTTCATGCTTCGGGATAGGATCACCGAGGATGTCGAGGTTTTCAGTCTTGATATAATCAGAGAGGCTCTCCGAGACGAGCGTATTGATCTCATCCACAAGCACGGTGGTTCCGTACATCTTTTTAATCATCTGGTATGGCACGTGTCCGGGGCGGAATCCCTTGATGGTGGCCGTCCTTTTGTAGTCCCTGAGCTTCTTGTCAACTTTCTCTTCGTAATCGGCTTTGGCGATATTGATTCTGACGGTTGCATTCAGCGCGTCAATGTTCTCTCTGGTGACATTCATTGTGTTATAATTTACTAGCGATTTAAAAAACCGCCTTCTGGTCCGTCAGCCTTGCTGTGCAGTTTCCGCCGTCAGGCGGAGGGCTAGGCTGGCGGACTGTAAGAACGGTTTTATTGTTTAGTGCGGATGAAGGGACTCGAACCCCCACGCCCTGAGGCACAAGATCCTAAGTCTTGCTCGGCTACCAATTACGACACATCCGCAAAATGTGGCGCAAAATTAGTAAATAATGCGAAGTTTTCAAAAAGGCAGGGCTTAAATTACCTCCTGAGTTCGAAGTTCTTACCCAGGTAGACGTTTCTTACGTGCTCATCGTCAGCCAGCTGTGATGAAGTGCCCTGTTTGAGTATTTTGCCCTCGAAGAGCAGGTAGGCACGGTCGGTTATTGAGAGTGTCTCATGGACATTATGGTCAGTAATGAGGATGCCAATGTTTTTGTCCTTAAGGCCAGAGACAATCATCTGAATATCTTCCACGGCGATAGGGTCAACGCCAGCAAATGGTTCGTCCAGAAGAATAAAATTGGGTTTCAGTGCCAGTGCGCGGGCTATCTCCGTTCGCCGCCGTTCGCCGCCCGAGAGCTGCGTTCCGAGGCTCTTGCGTATGCGAGTGAGGCCGAACTCTTCAAGGAGTATCTCCTGGCGCTCTTTTCGCTCCTCCTTTTTCATGTCTGAGAGCTCCATGACGGCCATCAGGTTGTCTTCGACGCTCAGTTTGCGGAAGACGGAGGCTTCCTGTGCAAGATACCCTATACCCATACGTGCGCGACGGTACATGGGGAATCCGGTGATCTCTGTGCTGTCAAGCCAGATCTGCCCTCCGTTAGGCCTTATCAGCCCGACCATCATGTAGAATGTGGTAGTCTTGCCGGCTCCGTTGGGCCCCAGCAGTCCCACTATCTCACCCTGTTCCACCTCAACAGAGACCTCATTGACCACCGTACGGGACTTGTAGCGTTTTACCAGGTTTGTGGTGTAGAGTTTCATTATTTCATTGTTTGTCAGTTGTCTCAGACGGTTCATCGTCTTCCGCATCTTGCTCCGCACGTTTTCTGACTACCCTTGCGGCAATAAAGATACTCAGTTCGTACAGCAGGATCAAAGGTATTGTGACAAGAACAAGGCTGAAAATATCAGGAGGAGTGATCACCGCGGCAACGAGGAGGACCAGAACTATCGAGTGCTTGCGGTACTTGCGCATGAACTCCGGAGTGACAACGCCGATGCGGGCAAGAAAGAAGACTACAATGGGCAGCTCAAAGGTTATGCCGGCCGAGAGGGCCACGGAGGTTACCGAGCCGATGTAGGAGGTGATGTTTATCTGGTTGTTGACAATGTCACTGACACGGTAGCTTCCCAGGAAATTTATAGACAGGGGTGTGATAATGAAATAGCCGAACAGTATACCCGTAAGGAAAAGCAGTGAGGCTATGG
>JBHEOU010000044.1:0-11822 GCA_046260645.1 Bacteroidales bacterium
GTCACAATCAGTCGGCAGCAGTCGGAACTGAAGACTGAAGACTGAAGACTGAAGACTGAAATTTACCTGCTTTTATATACCCATGCGCCCGGGTATTCCTTCCTTGCTTTTTCCAGTACCGGAATAGCCTCGTCAAGCGTCGCGAACGACTGTGCGCTGACGCGCAGGAAGCCGTCAGGCCCTCCGGCCACCTCCGGGTCGAAGCCCTGCCTGCGCAGGCGCTCAACCATTGTAAGGGCGTTATCCTCACCCTGGAAGCTGCCGATTATCAACAGGTACTTGTATTCCTCAACAACAACTGCCCGTGACGGACGGCTGACTGGCTGCCGGATGGTTGCCTCAGTCACAGCAGGGGCCGGCTGAACAGGTCTCTCGCTGACTTCGAGGTCAGATCCCGCTGGTTTTTCTGCATCAGCGCGACCGGTAACCGCATCCGTGCCTGAAGGGTCAGAAGGAACAGGCTCTTCAGTAACGGTCTCCTCCGTAATTATTGCTGTCCTGCCGGCGTCAATCTGAGCACGGTTGAACTCCAGCTCAGCCCTGGCAAGTGGATTGAGGGTTGATTCCTCTAAATTTCCCTTGAAGAGATGGTCATTGAAGGGCACCAGGGCCAGGGCCACCAGGATAGGTATTATCACTGCGGCCCGCGTCAGCAGGCTTCTTACTGAAGGCTGGTTCACGGAAGGTTCACGACGTTTCTCCAGAGCCCTCTTCCTGACGTCATAGCCTGCCACCGGCTGACGGTGATAGGCGCTCAGGCCGTACGATGAGAGAAGGTAATTGACCGTGGTGTCAGGGTCAAAGATTACTGCTCCCTCATAATTGAGTGAGAAGGTGCCGAGATGATCAATGGGTACCGGGTTTCCGGCCATAATTCTCCTGCGGAGGTCGTCAGCCCATTCCAGGACAATGTCGCGGGCTTCGCCGTAACCGGTGCCGAGGGCTGATGATATGTAACCTATCAACAACCCGTCATTGCCTGTAAGATGCCGGTTGAATGTTATCTTCCTTGAGGGAGGATGAAAAAGCCCTTCCCTGCGGTCTGCACGTGCGGGGAAAAAGTTCCCGATAAACGCACCAAACCCCGGAATAATGACACAATCGTGCCTGAAAAGCATCTCTCTGATGTAACCGCTAATATCCCTCGCCATGTATAAGCAATAATGAACAAAGATAAAAAGAAACCTGAATGGGGAGCGGAAAAAAGGGTTAAAATAAATTCTATTATCTTCGCAATAGAGAGACAGGAAAATCCATGAAAAAGATTGAGATGGTTGACCTCCGTACACAGTATGAGAGGCTTAAGGCAGACATTGACAGTGCCATTTCGGACGTCATCAATTCAACGGCATTCATCAAGGGACCCGATGTCCGTCTCTTTGAGGAAGAGCTTCAGCGTTACCTGGGTGTACGCAATGTCATTGCGTGCGCCAACGGCACCGATGCACTGCAGATAGCCATGATGGCCCTGGGCCTCAAACCCGGTGATGAGGTGATAACCACGAACTTCACTTTCATTGCGACAGCAGAGGTGATTGAGCTCCTGGGACTGAAGCTGGTTTTGGTTGATCCTGACCCCCATACCTTCAACATCAGCCCTGAGGCAATAGAAAAGGCAATCACACCCCGGACCAAAGCGATAGTGCCCGTTCATCTCTTCGGACAGTGTGCCGATATGGAGCCTCTCATGGATCTTGCCCGGCGTCACGGCATACATATCATTGAGGACGCGGCACAGGCAACGGGAGCTGAATACCGCTTCAGTGACGGCACCGTGAAAAAGGCCGGGTCAATGGGCATCATAGGCTGTACCTCGTTCTTTCCCTCCAAAAACCTCGGGTGCTACGGTGACGGCGGAGCCCTCTTCACCGACGATGACGGTCTGTCTGAGCTTATAAGGAGTATAACGAACCACGGGATGAAGGTCAGGTATTACCATGACACCATCGGCGTCAACTCACGTCTTGACACCATCCAGGCCGCCATCCTCAGGGTCAAGCTCAGCCATCTTGACGCCTTCAACGAAGCACGGCAGAAAGCGGCCGCCCATTATGACAGGGAGCTGTCAGTGGTGCCGGGCATAACCACCCCCGTGCGTGCAGCAAACTCATCCCATATATTTCACCAGTATACCCTCCGCGTCGAAGGCGGTGAGAGGAACAGGCTCCGCGAGTGCCTTGAGAATGAAGGGGTGCCCTCAATGATATACTACCCCGTTCCGCTGCACATGCAGAAAGCATATGCTCACCTGGGCTACAGGGAAGAGGACTTCCCGGTAACCACCCGGCTCACCGGCGAGGTCCTGTCACTGCCCATGCATACCGAGCTTGATGACGAACAGCTATCCTATATAACCACATGCATCAGGTCAAAATTCAACTGAAAAGATGATGGAAAAAGAGTTCTTTGCACACGAGACGGCCGTAATAGACGCAGGGTGCACAATAGGAAAAGGAACAAAAATCTGGCATTTCAGCCACATAATGAAGGACACGACGATAGGAGAGAACTGCAACCTCGGCCAGAACGTCGTTGTCTCACCGGGTGTCATCCTGGGAAATAATGTCAAGGTCCAGAACAATGTCTCAATATATACCGGAGTTATATGTGAGGATGATGTTTTTCTCGGACCCTCCATGGTATTCACAAACATAACCAATCCCCGCAGCGCCGTCATCAGGCGCGACCAGTACGTCACCACCACGGTGAGGCGCGGAGCCTCTATCGGCGCCAACGCTACCATATTGTGTGGCAATGAGATAGGTGAATATTCACTCATCGGGGCCGGCGCGGTGATAACTAAACAGGTAAAGCCCTTTGCACTGGTGGTAGGAAACCCGGGGCGCCAGGTCGGATGGGTCTCCGAATACGGACACAAACTTGCCTTTAACAGTGATGGCGTGGCCGTCTGCCCGGAAAGCGGACAGAAATACCTGCTTGCTGATGAAAGGGTGAAAAAAATTACACAGTAATCATATGCCTTCATAATACCTTCTGATGGATAAAACACCTAAAAATTTCGGGCTTATAGGTATTGCCGGTTATATTGCCGAACGGCATCTTAAAGCCATTAAAGAGACCGGCAACCGGCTGCTGGCCAGCCTCGACAGGTTCGACTGCGTGGGAAAGATTGACAGCTACTTCCCCGAGAGCGATTTCTTCGTCGAGTTCGAGAGGTTCGACAGGCATATAGACAAACTGAAGAGAGGGGGCATACAGCTTGATTACGTCAGCATCTGCTCACCCAATTACCTGCACGACTCTCACATCAGGTTTGCGCTAAGAAACCAGGCCGATGCAATCTGCGAGAAGCCCGTGGTGCTTAACCCGTGGAACATTGACGCACTCCAGGAGATAGAAAAAGAGACCGGGCACAGAATCTACAACATCCTGCAGCTCAGGTACCACCCGGTGATAATAGAACTGCGTAACAAAATTGCGGCCACCCCTTCGGGTAAAAAACATGACATAGACCTTACTTATGTCACCAGCCGTGGTCACTGGTATGATATATCATGGAAGGGAGACATCAACAAATCCGGCGGAATAGCAACCAACATCGGAGTTCACTTCTTTGACATGCTGGGATGGATCTTCGGCCCGGTGGTGTCAAACAGGGTGCACCTCCTTGAAAAACACAAAGCCTCCGGCTTCCTCGAGCTCCAAAGAGCACGCGTGAGATGGTTCCTTAGCATCGACTTCAACGACCTCCCCGCACCAGCAAAGGAAAAAGGAAATAGAACACACCGGAACATTACCGTTGACGGTGAGGAACTTGAATTCTCGGAAGGATTCACCGATCTCCACACCGTCACCTACCAGGAAATTTTAAAAGGACGCGGATACGGACTCGAAGATGCCCGGCAGAGCATCGAGACAGTATACCAGATACGCAACTCGGCCCTGTCAGTATTAACAGGAGAATATCATCCTCTAATCAAAAAATAATATGTACGACAAACTTTTAAACAAGGAGACAAGTCTCTCCCTCATCGGCCTCGGGTATGTAGGCCTTCCCATAGCCCTCGAGTTCGCCCGTAAAATAAAGGTGGTGGGCTTTGACATCAGACCTGACCGCGTGGAGCTGATGAAGAAAGGCATAGACCCGAGCAATGAGCTTGAACACGAAGCCTTCGAAGGCACTGACATCAAATACACTTCCGACCCCGACGATCTCAGGGAGGCATCATTCCATATCATCGCAGTCCCCACACCCGTTACCAAACATAATCTTCCTGACCTCACTCCCGTGCTGAAGGCATCGGAAACCGTAGGCAGGATCCTGAAAAAGGGAGATTACGTCGTCTATGAATCAACCGTTTATCCGGGCTGCACCGAAGAGGACTGTGTGCCTGTGCTCGAGAGGTACTCCGGGCTTAAGTATCCGGATGATTTCAAGGTCGGGTTCTCTCCTGAACGCATCAACCCCGGCGACAGGAACCACACTCTTACAAAGATCGTTAAGGTCACCAGTGGCTGTGACCCCGAGTCGGCAGAGAACATAGCGAAAACATACGAACTTATTATCGAGGCCGGAGTGCACCGTGCATCATCGATAAAGGTTGCCGAGGCAGCCAAGATCATCGAGAACACACAACGCGATATAAACATCGCCTTCATGAATGAGCTCTCAATCATATTCAACCGTATGGGCATCAACACATACGAGGTGCTTGAGGCTGCCGGCACCAAATGGAACTTTCTGAAGTTCTACCCCGGCCTGGTGGGAGGTCATTGCATAGGCGTAGACCCCTACTATCTCTCCTATAAGGCCAAGTCCATGGGATACCATCCCCAGATGATAGACTCGGGAAGGTTCACCAATGACAGCATGGGCGCCTACGCCGGTAAGGAGACAGTCAAAAAGATCATCGCCGCACACAAGAGCCCTGACAAGGCGAGGGTGCTGATCATGGGAATGACCTTCAAGGAGGATGTAACCGACATCCGCAACTCCAAGGTGATAGATGTGGTGAATGAGCTTCGCGACTTCGGCGTTGAGGTTGACGTCATCGATCCGGGAGCATCACGCGAAGAGGTGAAGCATGAATACGGCATCGACCTGAAAGAGAAGCCTGAAGGGAAATATGACGCTATCATCGTGGCCGTCTCACACAGGGAGTATTCAGGCCTGGATGAAAAATATTTCCTTGACCTCCTCAATGAGAGGGGAATACTTGTAGACCTGAAAGGCCTCTACAGAAACAAAATGAGGTGGCTGACATACTGGAGTCTGTAATGAAAAAGAAGGTTCTGGTCACCGGCGGTACGGGTTACATCGGATCACACACGGTTGTGGAGCTGATAGCTGAAGGCTTTGATGTGGTGATCGCAGACAACCTGTACAACTCAGACATCACAGTGCTTGACGGCATCCATGCCATCACCGGGGTTACGCCAAAATTTTACGACTATGATATCTGTGACGTCACGAAGCTCGATGAGGTCTTCGCCGCCGAGGGCAGGACAGATGCCATAATCCATTTCGCAGCCTACAAGGCGGTGGGCGAGTCGGTCAGAGAACCCCTTGACTATTACCGCAACAACCTGACATCGCTTATCAACCTCCTCGGCATGATGGAGCGGCATAATACGCCGGTGATGGTCTTCTCATCATCATGCACCGTGTACGGTCAGCCTGATACGCTGCCCGTTACGGAGGCATCGCCGGTGAAGGAGGCAGCCTCACCCTACGGTTATACCAAACAGGCCGGCGAGATAATCATCCGTGACACCATGGCATCAAGGCCATCGCACAGAGCCGTATCACTCAGGTACTTCAATCCCATAGGAGCCCACCGCACTGCTCATATTGGCGAACTGCCGCGCGGGGTGCCTGAAAACCTGGTTCCCTATATCACCCAGACAGCCATAGGTCTTCGTGATGGGCTTAAGGTGTTCGGCAATGACTATGACACCCCTGACGGATCATGCATTCGCGATTACCTTCATGTGGTCGACCTCGCCAGGGCTCATGTGACAGCACTGCGGCGACTTCTTGCCGGTGAGAATAAAACGAACTATGAGGTCTTTAACCTCGGTACGGGAACAGGGGTCTCCGTCTTCGAGGCGATTGCTGCATTCGAGAGGGCTACCGGGGTGAAACTGAACTATACCGTGACCGGTCGCAGGGCAGGAGACATTGAAAAGATATGGGCTGACCCCTCGCTGGCCAACAGTGAGCTTAAATGGAAAACGGAGATATCGCTTGACGAGGCTATGGATACAGCCTGGCGGTGGGAGAACAGACTAAAGGAGAAAAGATCTTGAAAAGAAAAATACCTAAGGAAAAAAGATTATGAAGAGGAAAATACTTGTTACCGGCGGAGCCGGATTCATTGGCTCGCATGTCGTCAGACGACTGATCAGGAGATACCCTGACTACATCATTGTAAACGCCGATATGCTGACCTATGCCGGCAACCTGGGCAACCTCACTGACATTGACCAGGCACCCAACTATCACTTCCGCAGGGTTGACATAGTTGACAAAAAGGCTGTCAGCAACCTCTTCAGCGAGTTCGGTTTCGACGGGGTCATCCACCTTGCAGCCGAGTCTCATGTCGACAGATCAATCAGTTCCCCTGATGAGTTCATCTATACAAACATCATTGGTACCGTCAACCTGCTGACGGCATTCCGTGATACCGGCAACGGCAGTGATGTGAGGAAACTCTTTTACCACATATCAACCGATGAGGTTTACGGCTCGCTTGAGCACGGGGGCTTATTCACCGAACAGACGGCCTACGATCCCCGGAGCCCCTATTCAGCCTCCAAGGCGAGCTCTGATCACATGGTCAGGGCCTTCGGGAACACCTACGGGCTGCCATGGGTGATATCAAACTGCTCAAACAACTACGGTCCCAACCAGTTCCCCGAGAAGCTGATCCCTCTAACCATCAATAACATCAAGATGATGAAGCCCATCCCGGTCTACGGTAAGGGAGAAAACATCAGAGACTGGCTTTACGTTGAGGACCATGCCTCGGCCATTGACCTGATCTTCCATGAGGGGAAACAGGGAGAGACCTATAATGTAGGGGGTGACAACGAGTGGAAAAACATCGACCTTGTGCGCCTCCTCTGCGCCATCATGGACAAAAAGCTTCAGAGGGACGCAGGAAGCTCAGAAAAGCTGATAACCTATGTCACTGACCGTGCAGGGCATGACCTCAGGTACGCCATTGACAGCAGCAAGCTTCAGAAGGAACTGGGCTGGAGGCCGTCGGTCACATTCGAACAGGGACTGGAAATGACAGTAGAATGGTACCTTGCGAACGAGAAATGGCTCGAAACAGTAATCTCGGGAGCCTATTCAAAGTATTACGACGAGATGTACGGGAACCGATAAATTTGTGGATTTGTAGGTTACCTGACCATACTTTATGCGCTACGCGCAATGGTTTGAGGGTCGTAAGGCAGGCTACCATACTTTATGCGCTACACGCAATGGTTCGCCGTAGGCGATAAAGTATTGTAGAAGGGCGATTTGCGATTGCCGATTAGGCCGTAGGCCTTAGAGTATTGTAGAACTGACGATTACACTAATAAGGTTGGTCGTAGACCATCAAGAATTTTTTCGTCGCAGCCGCGCAATCAGCTCATCCCCCAATTCGGACTTGATCTTTATATGATCGAGAATGGCGAGGACAACGCTGTTCTTTTCGAAGTCACCCCTTACCTGCTCGAAATCGAGCTTCTTCACCTCATCATCACCGTCAATGCCGAAGCCTGTCATTGATGAGAGGGCGAACTCCTTGCGGGCGTCTTCATACAGCATCCTGTCGAGTTCAACCACGCTCTTTTTCCACCTTTCGACAATATCAATTATATCACCTGCCGTAAGCTTCTCATTGGGCTTTCCGGTCTCGCGCGGCAGCCTCTTGTAAATCCAGGCCCACTCCATATCATAATAATGCTTGTGGATCTGCTCGAATTGCCTGTTGATGGCATCGGCGTTTTTCATCTCTTTCCCCTCAATGGAGGTGAGCAGTTCCTCAATGGACTTCAGCGGGGCAATGAGTCCCGCCATGTCAATCCAGTCGCCGGTGCCCTTGTCGTGTTCCGGTTTGAGTCTTTTCCTGATATCGGCATCCGTTTTGAGATCAATCCCTTCCAGCCTCTTGATCACGGAGTTGCCAATGAACTTGTTTATGCCCATCTGGTAGAGGGTTATGCCCCGCTCGGCGGCAGAGGTCTTCATCCTCATCCTGTCAAAAGAGATAAAAGGCTGGTCAGGGTTCTCCCTGAGCAGTTTGTGCAGCAGCTCCCTGCCGTTCATCATTTTGCCTACGGTGAACGGGCTCAGAAGATTATAGTTAATCTGGTCGAGCTTCTTCGGGTCTTTGCGCATATCGCGCTTCGGCCATTTCTGGGCGTCACGTATGGTTCCCACGCTGCGGAGGTTAATTCCCGGGATCAGTTGTGATTCGTAATTCACCTCAGTCAGGTAAGAGAACGGAAACTGCGTGGTATCGACATTATGGTAATGCCTGCCGACAACCAGCGTAAACGGTCCGATGCGTGACGGCCACAGCATGTATGAGTCGGAGGTGGTCTTGGACCCTCTCTCCATGATACCCTGATGTATCGGACCAAGCTTGTACATGTGGTTGCTCTGGTTTGATCCGCTGCCGGCGTTCATGAATGAGAAGATGCCGGCAATCAGCAGGGTAGATTTGTGATGTGTCACCGTGAACGGACCGGCGAATATTGAGCATGCCTCGCCGTGATATCCTCCGCAGTTTGAAAAGAAGAGTGAGTTCTCCGCTGAATACTGCTTTGACAGGGTGCACCCCTGGCCAATGAAGCACTTGTCTATGACGGCAGCGTCATTAACCTTTGATCCTGAGCAGATTATGAAGTGATCCATGATCACGTCATTGCCTATAAAGACCGGGTCTTTGAACGAGCTGTTCACAGACCCCTCTGCCAGTCGTGATATATCCTCGATGACTGCGCCGTAACCTATCTTCACGTTTTTAATGGTCCCGCACCCGGCGATATACGACCCTGAACCTATCTCCCCGCGGTCCGACTTCACGCTTTCGGTGTAGTCGGAAATAAGCTTTTCTATCACCTCAATGGCCGCAGGTCTGTGCCTGTAGAGGGTGATGATATATGCCATGTGAGAGGTCAGACGGTCCCATATGGGTACCTCCCTGCCGCCTGTCTCATTGAGGACGGCCACGCGGGTCCCGTTCCCGAAAGAGGTGCGGCCCTCGGTTGAGATATGACCGCAGTTCCTTATCACAACACCTTCACCAATGTCATAATTGGCGATGTAGCCTGTAATGTCAGTGATTGTAACATTGTCAGATATGGTGCAGTTGTGTATATGCGCGTTCCTGATCCCGTGGAGCAGAGGCAGGCCGCATCTCTCACGTGCCGTGCCGTTGAAAAAGCCGAGCCTGACTATCCCTGAAAAAGTGACATTCTGTATCCTTTCTGCATTGAAGGGGTCCTTGACAAAGACACTCTCCCATGAATTGCTCCGGCAGCCTGCTGCTTCGAGGCCGCGGATCTCTCCGATACTCAGACTTCTGTAACCGTCAGCCATATTCTTCAGCTTTTAATTATTCCACAGTGACTGATTTTGCCAGGTTGCGCGGCTGATCGACGTCGCATCCGCGAAGAACGGCAATATGATAAGATAGCAACTGAAGCGGGATCACTGCCAGCACCGGGGCAAAGACCGAAATTGTATCCGGCACCTCCAGCACGTGATCGGCCATGCGGCTGATCACCTCGTCACCCTCGGTGACAACAGCTATGACCTGACCTTTTCGGGCCTTGACCTCCTGGATGTTACTCACTATCTTGTCATAGGAGTTTTCCTTTGTGGCCACCACCACCACGGGCATGTGTTCATCAATAAGGGCTATGGGGCCATGCTTCATTTCTGCCGCCGGGTATCCCTCGGCGTGAATATAAGAGATCTCCTTGAGCTTCAGGGCTCCTTCCAGTGCCACCGGGTAGAGCAACCCCCTGCCCAGGTAAAGGGCATTGGTTGAGTCCTTGTATATATGAGCCAGTGCCAGCGCCTGGTCATTTACCTTTAGTGCCGCTTCGATCTTTGCCGGCAGACCTGTAAGCTCCCCTATCAGACCGCGGTAACGGGCTTCGTCAATCAATCCCTTGCGGTACCCTATCTCGAATGAGATCATCGCCAGTGTCACCACCCCTATCTCAGGGCCGGCATGAGTGAAGACGCCGGCATTGGTCTCGCGTGAAATGGATGATCCCACCACGTTGCATATGCCAAGCACCATGGCTCCGCGTTCCTTTGCCAGGCGTATGGCCGCCAGCGTATCGGCTGTCTCGCCGCTCTGGCTGATGGCCAGGACTATGTCACCCTTCTTTATCACAGGGTCACGGTATCTGAACTCGGAGGCATATTCAACCTCAACGGGTATACGGCAGTACTCCTCTATGATGTACTCGCCCACCAGCCCGGCATGCCATGATGTGCCGCATGCAACAATCATTATCCTGTCTGCCGAGGCCATGGTGTCAAACACATTGTGCAAACCGCCCAGCATGAGTCCCAGCTGATTCGGCAGCACCCTGCCCCTGAAGGTGTCATGAATGGCACGCGGCTGTTCAAAGATCTCCTTGAGCATGAAATGAGGGAAGCCCTCCTTGTCAATCTCTCCGATCTTCAGGTCAACCTCCTTTACCTCAGGCTCAACACTCTTGTTCCTGATAGCCTTGAGCACCATCTCATCTTTCTGTATGACCGCCAGGTCATCATCATTGAGATATATCACACGCTGGGTATGCTCAACTATGGGAGTGGCGTCTGATGCAATGAAATTCTCGCCGTCGCCTACGCCAATAACCAGTGGCGAACCCAGCCTGGCGGCAAACAGCTTGCCAGGCTCATCGCGGCAGTAGACGGCAATACCGTATGTTCCTTCAACCTTATTCAGCGCCATAATGATAGCCTGTTCGGCAGAGAGATCGCCCTCAAGATAGAGATGCTCAATGAGGTTGGCCAGCACCTCAGTGTCAGTCTGGCTTGTGAATCTCACGTCACGGCTCTCAAGATGCTTCTTAATCCGCCCGTAGTTCTCTATGATGCCGTTATGCACCACAATGAAATGTCCCATGAATGAGACCTGCGGATGAGCGTTTATCTCGTTGGGTTCCCCATGAGTGGCCCAACGGGTATGACCAATGGCAATTGAACCGTCGAAATCCTTGCCGGCAACCATCTCCTCAAGGTCACGAACCCTGCCTGCACACTTGAAGATCTCCGTCCTCTCACCATTGCTTATGGCAATGCCTGCAGAGTCATAACCCCTGTATTCCAGCCTCTTGAGTCCGTTTATGACTATATCACGGGCAGGACGGGAACCTATGTAACCAACAATTCCACACATAATGAATCATTAACTTTTAGTTAATCAATATATTGTGTATGCAAACTCCAATTTGAAGGCGGGGTTATTGCCGTTAGCCTTGAAGATGACGTTTTTTGAGGCTGATAAAGGGAAGAACAGTTCCACTGTAGGATTGTCAATCTCTTCATCAATGTATTGCTGGACAAAAGAAGTTATGTTGAAAATGTAGCTGTCCTTATCAGTGTAATAAGTGCCGTCCATATAGCTCAGACTATGCATCAGGTCGGGGATTGCCAGCTCCTTGCCCTCGCTGTCGCGGTACCTCACCAGTATCTGGGTGGGCATGTCCTTTTCAAGATAGGTCTCTCCGTCAATGTGTACAGGAGCAATGATCCTCGCCGTGTTGACCGCCATTCTCTCTGTGCCCCTGAATGCTTCAAGTGACGGCAGGTCAAGTCTTACATAGATGCCATA
>JBHEOU010000045.1:0-435 GCA_046260645.1 Bacteroidales bacterium
CCAGCCCGATACTTGAAAAAGCCTTCTGCAGATATGGCGTTATTTCGTAGATGAACGGATCATTCATTGATGGCACAACCATGCCGATGATCCCGGGCTTCTCTTCGGCAGGTGCTGTCTCGCCTTTCTCGGCAACAGCATTAAAATATCCCATCTGCCTTGCAACTGCGAGAACCCTCTCCTGTGTCTCTTTCTTGATTCCGTGCTGATCAGCCTTGCCATTCAGCACCAATGATACTAATGTGCCGGAAAGACCTAGTCTTGCGGCAATGTCTTTGTTCTTTACCTTTTTCCCCATTTCATTTAAAATTAAAAGCACAATTTAGTTGTAATATTTAGAAAATAGATGCTTGTAAAGCACATTAACAAAAAAAAAGTGCCGAACAGCACTTTTTGTTTTTATTTTTTAGGGACTCTGTAGCCGCTTTTTTTGGA
>JBHEOU010000045.1:481-6262 GCA_046260645.1 Bacteroidales bacterium
CACCGGCATCATGTACATCATCGTCTTCATTCCCGGCATCTGATCCTGCCCGCCGGCCGGACTGGTGATCTTCGTTGAGATAACTGTCGATACAGTCATCAGGAGGGTAAAGAGACTAACATGATCGCCATACATGGGGATGGTGAATGGCAGGTCGAAGATGCTGTCATATGTAGACAGGTCTTTTGCCCAGAGGAACGACTGCTGCCTCAGTTCTATCGAGGTCGGGAAGAACCGGAACATGGCAAAGAGGATTGGCATCTGCAGGAGCATGGGCAGGCACCCTCCCATCGGGCTTACACCTGCCTTCTTGTAAAGCTCCATAGTAGCCTGCTGCTTTTTCATCGCATCTTCCTGCTTCGGGAACTTTTTGGCCATCTCATCAACCATGGGCTTCATGACCCTCATCTTGGCCTGGCTGAGGAACGACTTGTGGGTCAGGGGAGAGAGAACAACCTTGATAAGCAGGGTAAGAATAAGTATGATAAGACCATAGCTTACGATGAAATTGTCGAGCACATTGAATATGGGTATAATCACATACTGGTTGATCCACCTTATTATATTCCTGCCGAGAAAGACAAGCTCCTCGAGATGCATGTCATACTTCTTGAGCAGGGTAAAACTGTTCGGCCCGTAATACAATTTCATCTTTATTGAAGAGCTCTCACCGTGGACATACGGAACTCCTATCTCCGACTCGAAGAATCTCAGGTATCTTGAGTTTGGATCTGCCGTTGACGAGGCGACCATAGCATTCAGGAAGAAATCATCAGCAATGATCACTGAGGAGAAGAACTGGTCCTTATACGCAATCCAGTCTGTCCTCAGGAGGTTCTCAGTGACTATATCCTTCTTCTGTCTTTGCCTTGCGCCTCCGAGATCTTCAACAGTCTCCTGGTAAACCTTGTATTTCAGTCCGGTATACATGTCTTCATTCTGCCTCCCCTTCTCCTGCTGCGGGATATACATTTTCCAATCGAGTGCAAGTGATGAGGTATTTGAAGGAATGACAGAGCCCATTGAATTGAACTTTGTCTCGAAATCGATCATGTAATTATCAGGCTGCATGGTATATACATAATCAATCGAGGCACCGTCCAGGGCCTCAAGCCTCATGGTTAGGCTGACCGGTCCTCCGCTGACAACAACGGGCCCGCTATAATTCACGGGACTGAAATAAAGATCATCGGTCTTGATAGGTTTATTATCTGCCGTAAAGAACTTATAACCAAATACCGTTGAATCACCGTCGAAGAGCACAAGTGGCCGTCCGTCATGGGTATCATATTTCTTCAGCGTGACAGAATATGGCTTACCTCCTCTTGATGAGAATAATACTACCATGAGGTCATTCTCCATGGTAAAGAATTCATTCTCTCCTGATGCACTGGAAGCGAAGATTCCGAGAGCAGCACTGTCGGGCACGATTGCCGCCGTTGCGGCTGCGGGTGCAGCTGTGGCAGATGTGTCCTGAGCAACTGATGTCGCTGTACTCTCCGGGACCGGCTGACCCAGCCCCAGCCTGTTATTCAATTCTACAACCCTGTCAATGGTAGGCTGATCCTTGGGTTTATAACCCAGAGCCCTGATGTAAGCCTCACGGGCATCATCATAATTGCCAGCGGTATATAGAGAATCAGCATATTCGGTCTCCGCCTGAAAGGCTTTCCCTGTCCTCTGGTTATTGTAGAAACTAAACCCCAGAAAGATCAGGAAGATGAGGACGATGCCGGTAATTGTATTCTTATCCATTATTATTATTCCCAGTTAGAGTTGATTGTCATTTATTGATGCAGGCTTTGACAAAGCCTACAAACAGTGGGTGAGGCCTTATTACGGTGCTGCTGTATTCCGGATGGAACTGAACGCCTACAAACCATCTATGAGATGGTATCTCCACGATCTCGACAAGCCCCGACTGCGGGTTAATACCGCAGGGAATCATGCCGGCATTCCTGAAATCGGCCAGATAGGTGTTGTTGAACTCATACCTGTGCCGGTGACGTTCTGTCACCTCTTCTTTCCTGTAACACTTCCATGACTCGGAACCGTGAAGTATCTGGCAGCTATAACTTCCCAGCCTCATTGTCCCTCCCTTTTCGGTGACACTCTTTTGCTCCTCCATCAGGTCAATGACGGGGTGTTTTGCCTTGGGATTGATCTCGGTGGAGTGAGCCCCCTCCAACCCCATCACGTTGCGAGCATACTCAATCACTGCGCATTGCATGCCAAGGCATATACCAAGGAAGGGGATGTCATTGGTGCGCGCATAACTGACGGTAAGGATCTTGCCTTCTATCCCCCTGGAGCCGAAGCCCGGCGCCACTAAAATGCCATCGTACCCTGCGAGTTTATCCCTGTAATTGGTTTCGTCGATCTCCTCGGAATGAATGAAAGTCAGATCGACTGCGGTCTCGTTGGCTGCTCCCGCGTGAATGAAAGACTCCGAGATGGATTTGTATGCATCAGCCAGTTCCACATACTTGCCAACAAGAGCTATTTTTACATGGTGAACAGGGTTATTCAGCTTATGGAGAAATTCCTTCCAGTCACCTAGGTCGGGGTCATGTCCGGGTGATAGGCCAAGCTTGCGAAGGACGGTCAGGTCAAGCATCTCCTGCTGCATCCTTACCGGCACCTCGTAAATGGTTGAGACATCAATAGATTCGACGACGGCACCGGCCTCAACGTTACAGAAGAGCGCAACCTTCTTTCTGACATCAGCTGTCAGGCTGCGTTCTGTTCTGAGAACCAGCACATCGGGCTGTATTCCCTCCTCAAGGAGCATTTTTACAGAATGCTGTGTGGGTTTTGTCTTGAGTTCTCCGGAGGCATGCAGGTACGGTACCAGAGTCAGGTGGATCACGATGCAGTTCTGCGGACCAAGTTCCCACCTGAGCTGCCTTACGGCTTCAATGTAGGGCAGCGATTCGATGTCGCCGACAGTACCCCCTATCTCCGTGATCACAATCTCGTACTTGCCTCCCGAACCAACCAGTTTTATACTGCGCTTGATCTCATCGGTTATATGGGGGATAACCTGGACAGTCTTTCCAAGGTAATCTCCCCTCCGCTCCTTGTTTATCACTGACTGGTAGATCCTGCCGGTGGTAACGTTGTTGGCCTGAGACGTGGGAGTGTTAAGAAAACGCTCATAGTGTCCCAGGTCAAGGTCTGTCTCCGCCCCGTCACTTGTGACATAGCATTCACCATGCTCATACGGGTTAAGGGTTCCGGGGTCAACGTTAATATATGGATCAAGTTTCTGAATAGTGACAGAATAGCCGCGGGCCTGAAGCAGCTTGGCGAGCGATGCCGATATGATGCCCTTGCCCAGCGAAGAGGTAACCCCGCCGGTAACGAAAATATACTTTACTTCTGTCACGATTATCCTTATTTTTCTTTGTCAGGGATGAGAAGCCTAATCTTCATACATGGAACTGTCAATCAGCTTCACCTTTTCCTCAAGGGTCTTAATGTTTCTGCGGGCTTCCGCAATTTTTTCCTCAACCTCCCTGATCATGGCGTCAGCGCTGGCTGATTTGGCGAAGAAGCCTATGTTGTTCTCCCATAGAACTATATCACTTTCAAGCTGTTTGATCTTGCTGAAGAACTTCTCACGTTCGTTGCGTACTTTCCTTGCCGCACGCGGATCCGATCTGGCGCTGTCAACCTTGCTCCTGTACCTGAGGATGTTCTTGTCCTCGTCATCCAGCTTCAGCCTGTCAAACTGCTTGTTGAGAGCCTCCTTGTAACGTCTGGCTATCTCCTCCTTACGGTTGAACGGGACGTACCCTATGTCCATCCATCGTTTCTGTATATCCTTCAGCTTCTCAAAGCCAGCCTTAACGTCATCACCCTGATCAAATGCCTCAAGCTCCTGAAGAATGGCAAGCTTGGCATTGAGGTTGTCCTCATAGGAGGTATCCCTGCCCTGGAAAAATTCCGACTTACGGGTGAAGAAAGCGTCACAGGCCATCCGGAAACGCTTCCAGATTTTTTCTGAATACTTTTTTGGTACAGGACCAATCTCTTTCCACTCTTTCTGCAGCCTGATGAGCATATCCGAAGTATCCTTCCAGTCTGTGCTCTCCTGCAATGCTTCAGCCTTCATACATAGCTCGGTCTTGAGCTGCAGGTTTTTGACCTGGATCTCCTTACTCTCTGCAAAGAACGCGCGTTTCTTTTCGAAGAATTTGTCGCAGGCGGTCCTGAAACGCTGATAGATCTTGTTATTGTGCTTTTTGGGAGCGAAACCGATTGTTCTCCAGAGCCTCTGGCACTCCATGATGGTATCTGATTTCTCCCTGAAATCGCCAAAGGTAAGAATCTCGCCGGCGGCAATCTCTTCGACCTTTTCGCAGAGGGCCACCTTGGCTTCAAGATTGCTCTTCTGCTCATCCTTCTGCTTCTCAAAGAACTCATGATGCCTCTTGTTTACCTTTGAGGTGGCTTCGCGGAACCTCTCCCATACATCATTCTTGCTTTCGTGGGGAACGGGGCCTATCTCGCGCCATTCATTGTGATAGTCCTGCAGCAGCTTGAAGGCTGTCACCGCGCTGGGTTCCATGAGAAGTTCCTCTGCCTTCTCGCATAGCACTATCTTAACCTCGAGGTTCTTCTTCAGGTCAAGGTCCCTCAGTTCACGGTTGATCTTGATGTAATCATAGAAGATCTCAACGCTGTGGTGGTAATTTTCCCACAGGTCCTTGAGTGCAGACTGTGGTACTATGCCTGTGGAATGCCATTCGTTCTGGAGGTTCCGGAACTCCTGGAAGGTTTTGTTGATGGCTTCCTCCCTGTTGACAAGATCCTTTATCTGCTCTATAATGGAGAGCTTCCTGCGGAGGTTATCCTGCTTCTCACTCTCCTGTACCCTGTTAAAATCACTTTTCTTGCTGCGGTATGTCTCAAGGATGACCTTGATCCTGTTTTCAAACTCATCAGGCTCAGGTCTGTACTCGTCAATATTTCCTCCCTCCTTGGCAAATTCCAGCCTCTTTTCATTGAATTCGGCCTTGGTCTTCTTATAGAATAGTTCCTTGATCCTGGTTACATCATCAAAAATCTCGGCCGGAGGCCTGTTTTCCACAATCAGGGCAAGGGTCTCAACAAGCTCTTTTCTTGAGAATCCGCTGTAATCAACCGGCGGCAGCTCAATTTCATCATAATTGATCTTCTCGTCCACGGAGGCATTATCCTCATCCTCCTTATCCTCCGGGGATTCGTCATCATCAGGTTTCTCCTCTGCGGATGCCTCATCGGTTGACTTCTTCTCTGCGGATTCCTCCGTTAAGGGTTCATCCACAGAAGTTTCCTCGCTGATTGCCTCCCGGGCCGACTCATCAACTGCAGGATCCAATTCAGCCGGCTCCGCAGTTGCAGATTCATCTTCATCGGACTCCACCTCTGCAGGTTTCCCTTCAGCGGGTGCATTCACTTCTGCCTTTACGGCTTCATCTGGCATGACATCCTCATGATCAGTTCCGGCTTCTGCAGCCGGCTGGTCTGATGCAGCCAATTCATCAACAGTCTCTTCCGTAGATTCGATTGCTTTTTCATCAGCATCGAATGGTTCTTTATGAACAGAGTCTTCCGGATTCTTCGTAGTCATCATCAATCCTTTTCTTCAGTGGTCTTGCAACGGTGGCGGCAATGCAGCTCCCCCCCTTTTTTCAAACCACGAAAATAATGGATTATTGGTAAAACTCAAACCAATACGTCATTTAAATAACCCTCAGGCATTACCTGAAACCAAAATGTTTAACTTTGGCAGTT
>JBHEOU010000045.1:6401-7035 GCA_046260645.1 Bacteroidales bacterium
CGATGACTACGAGCCGTATACAGAAAAAAAACAGCCTGAGTGATCACTGTCCCATCTCCAGCTGGTCTCTGATCAGTTTGTAGTAAATTCCCCTCCTCGCTGTAAGCTCCTCATGGGTCCCGGATTCAGATACCGTGCCTCTGTCGAGCACCACGATCATGTCAGCATGCCTGACAGTGCTAAGTCTGTGAGCCACTATAACAACGGTTCTTCCGGCATAAAAGCCTGCGAGATTCTCCACTATCATCCTCTCGTTTGAGGCGTCGAGTGAGCTGGTTGCCTCATCAAGCAGCAGCAGTGAGGGCTTTTTGTACACCACCCTGGCGATGAGGATCCTTTGTTTCTGCCCCTGGCTCAACCCGTGACCTCCCTGTCCTACCCGTGTCCTGAGCCCGGCCGGCAGAGCCTGCGTCAGCGGCCCGAGGCTCGCGACCCTGACTGCCAGTGCAACCCTCTCCATATCCGGCTTATCAGCACCAGGGGCTATGTTGCCCAGAATGGTATCCGGGAAGATGTATCCCTCCTGCATCACCACTCCCGTCGAACTCCTGAGTGAGTCAATGCTTATCTCCTCAAGTTTATGGCCGTTGATCATAATGGTTCCGTCTGTGGGTTTGTAGAATCCCATCAACAG
>JBHEOU010000045.1:7045-11793 GCA_046260645.1 Bacteroidales bacterium
GCTTAAGGAGGGTAGTCTTGCCTGAACCGCTTTCTCCAACGACGGCAGTAATCTTTCCCGCGGGGATCACAAGGTCAAGGTCTTTTATCACCCAGGGTGACCCGGGACCCTCATACCTGAATGAGAGGTTACTGACTGATATTTTCACCTCATCGGGCATCACCGCCGAAGCCTCATTCTGCTGCCTCTCGGTCTCCATGGCATGCACCTCCGCAAGCCGTTCAAGGCTGATCCTGGCATCCTGTGTCGCTCTCATGAAGTTTACTATCTGTGATACCGGGCCGTTAAGCTGGCCGGTGATGTATTGCACCGCAAGCATCATACCCAGTGTCATTGAGCCGTTGATGACCAGAGTTGCAGATATTACCGTGATAATGATATTTGCAGATTCGTGAATGAGTGTCCCTCCTGCAGTCTGGAATTGTAGTATCCTGAGTCCTTTTATCCGGGTGCGGTAGATATCCTTCTGATGTGTCTCCCATTCACGCCTGTTGGCAGCCTCATTTCCGGCCAGCTTGATCTCCTGCATACCGTTGACGATATTGATCATCTTGTTCCCTGCTTCTGCCATCTGCATGAACCTTATGTTGTCAAGCCGTTCACGTGAAGGCATGAAGAGGGTGACATAAAGTACGTACAACGCTGTACCCGCAATGAAGACAAGAAGCACCGGGAGACTATAAATGGCAAGTACCACCCCGAAAACCACAAAATTGAAAAGTGAAAAGAGAATGGCCAGGCTTGACGATGTGAGGTAGTTCTCTATCCTGGTGTTATCATCTATCCTCTGCAGAATATCACCGTTCAGCTTTGTGTCGAAGTAGGCTATAGGCAGATCCATCAGGCGCGCCAGGAACTCGGAGACGATCCGGATGTTGAGTTTTGTGCCAAGATGCAACAGCAGCCATCCACGTGAGAACTCTACTGCCAAACGTCCCATGATAAGCGCCATCTGACCGGCAAGGATCAGATAGATAAACCTGATGTCGCTGTCAGCAATACCCCGGTCAATTATTGCCTGTGTCAGGAACGGGAACAGGAGCTGTATGCCACTGCCGGCTATAAGGCCTGCAATCAGTATCAGTATCTGCCTGCGATAGGGTTTGAGGTACGGTAGCAGGAATTCAAATCCGCCCTTTGGAGGAGGATCGTTTTCAAGCTTTTCAAAGCCGGGTCCGGGTTCCAGAAGCATCGCCATGCCGGACGGCTCACCTTCGCTCTCTCCCGAGGCCCATCCCTTCAGGAATTCATCACGGCTCATCCTGATCCTGCCAATGGCAGGATCACTCACCCATACCTTCCTGTCTGCAATCCTGTTAACAACAATGAAGTGGTTTTGCTGCCAGTGCACAATGCATGGAAGGGGCGCCTCCGCTGACAGCCTGCTGAAAGGGAGCCTCACCCCTACAGCCTTGAACCCCATGGTTTCCGCGGCAGACTTCAATCCCAAAAATGAAACACCCTCACGTGTTATAAAGGCACGTTTCCTGATTGTTTCCAGGGAGATACGCTTGCCGTGCCACTGAGCAATCATACTGATGCATGCTGGACCACAGTCCATTGCATCATATTGTCTTACAAACGGATAAGTCATATCACAATGGAAGAAATCGATTAAGGCGGTGTAAATATATCCATATTTTGCCGACTAAAGGAAGGCTACTGGTAAAAGTGTCGGCGGGACATAATTCTGAAAACGGTTCTCAAAATACTATATTTGCCACTTAAACCGCTTGCTTGGGCTTATTCAAGAAGTACTCAGACAGTGACATCATTGATGGTATCAGAAGGCAGGACAATCGTATTCTTACCTACCTATATGATGCTTACTATGAAGTAATTCGCGATCATCTTAAAAAAAACAGCGGGTCTGATGATGATGTGTATGACGTCCTCCAGGAGACGGTGGTCATCCTTTACAAGCAGGTTACCGGTGAGACATTCACACTTACATCAGACCTGAAGGGCTACTTCTTCGGCGTGGCAAGGAATGTATGGAATACCCAGCTTCGTTACCGTTCGCGACTTTCCTCCCTGGATACAGATCCGGTTGATTTCAGTGCAGACGAAGAAGTCTCCAGTGCTGCTCTGGAAAGAATAGTCATGCGTTCATTTGCCCTTCTGAGGGAAGACTGCCAGATGATGCTTACCCTGTTCAGTGAAAAATTTTCCTATGAGGAGATAGCCCGAAAAATGGGTCTGAAGAACGAATCTTACGCCAGACGGAAGAAATACCTCTGCAAGGAGGCTCTGATGGAAATAATCAAGACAGACCCTGACTATCAGGACTTTGGTCCCCTGTAGACCGTTGCAACAAGGGCTGCCACGACAACAAGGAACAGCAACAGTGAGCTGTAGAGCTTGAATCGGTTGAACCATAGAGGAGTATCGTCCCCGTAAATTACCAGCGTGGACCAGTAATAAGGGTGCGACCTTTCCTGGTCGGCTGACCGGAGGAATTTGAGACGGGCATTGCGCAGCGCTGAGCTTTTGTTCTGCCCGCTTCTCATGTTCTTATAAAAGGAACGAATCACGGCCGAGGCGGATCTGTCTTCAACAGACCACATGGACATTACTACTGAACGGCTGCCTGCATACAGGAATCCCCGCGCAAGGCTCAGTATCCCCTCACCGCTGACCAGCTTTCCAATACCCGTGTTGCAGGAGCTGAGCACAACCATCATAGCATTGACTGGCACGCTGTAAACCTCATAAGTATTAAGCATGCCGTCATCATTACCTCCTGGTGCGGAAGAAAAAATCATTTTTGAATATGCCGGATATTCATCATTAACCAGGGTATGCATTGCCAGGTGAATTATCTTGTAGAAGTGCGCCTCCTTCTTGTAAGCATCCTCGGATGCCTCGTCACCCAGGAAGGCTTTGCCGCCGCACTGGTCAACAGCGTCCTCCGCCTCCAGCACGGCAAAGGGCAGACTGCGTATCTCACCCCTGAGACCAGGCCAGGCAGAGAGCAGGGAATCATCAATCTCCCTTCCTTCATATTCAGGCGCAAATGCAACAAGGTCATTGCTGAGGCTGCGGCTTCGCTCCTGTGTCTCGGATGAGAGCGTTACACTGTAAATGTATGAAAACCGGTATTTTTTGAGGGCAAACGGTGCTTCCCGGTATAGCAGACCGGTACTCCTGAACTCCTCTGTAATAAGTGTCTCAAAGGGCAGGTATGAGAGGATATTGTCAGGAGAGATTATGATCTTGTCACCCTTCAGGTAAGGCAGGGCGGGTTCCAGCAAAAACCTGTACAGATAAAATGCAAGGTCCATGAACTCATTGAAGGGCTGACGGGCGCCGGTGGTAACGGGCATGGTTGACAGAAGGACCCTGAACCTCATGAGCGAAGCATAGAACACAGAATCTGTTTCGCGAGTTATAACCTCTGTATTTCTGCTGTTGGTGACAAAAATAAAGAGCTTTTCCTCGGTAAGAACATAACTGAGCAAATTCGACCTTTTGCCTATCACCCCCTGGACATCATCGAGAGAAGTAACTTCATTCCTGTATTTAAGATCATAATAAGAGGGATAGCTTTCCTCGAAGATCCGCACCAGGGAGTCACGTGACCTGAGCAGCCGGAATGTAACGCTTTCCCAGGTCGCTATGCGCAGGGTGTCAGGCATGGCCTTTGACTGTTCACTGTTGATGAGTTCACGATACAGGCCTATCTCCCCCCTGATCTCATTATCAAGTTCAACCAGCTCTCCGGGCAGGGAAAATTTTGCGGCGTTAATCTCTCTCATCGAGGCGAGAAAACCTGCAACCTTGCTCCTTTCCGAGAACTCAAAAAGACCTTCAAGCGACTCACGGTCGCGATTCAATTCATAAAGCTGAAGATAGTTTTCAATCATGCCGGCATAAATCTCCCTCGAGAAAGCGCTGAGGTTCGTACGGCTCTCATCCTCGCTCATCTCAAGCCTCTGACGGTCGTAAAGCGAAACGAGCATCCTCCCCGTTTCTACCGCATCTCTCAAATACTCATGGTTACCATCGTCGCGGGCCAGGGCATTCAATGCCCTGTAACGAATCTGAAGCAAAAGCATATCATCTTCTGAGAAGCGCAGGCCGGAATCAGGAAATAGGGCACCAGCTTTTCCAGTCGCACCCTGAAGGGCCAGTTCATCACTCACCTCCAGTACCTTTGTGTACATACCGGCATCAAACAGTGTCACCGCATACTTCACCATAAGGTATGTCTTCATTGAGATATCCCAGGGATGGTTGTCAAGATAAGGAAAGCATTCATCATAAATCTCAAGCGCACGTTTCGGGTTTCCGGTGGTCCGGTTTATAAACTCTCCCACGGATGCAAGCATCATGCAATATTCCCTGCTGTTACTGCCATACTCCCTTCTTACCTGCGCAATACCGTCATTCAGGATTTTTTCTCCCTCTTCCTCCCGACCCCTTTCCGCCAGGAAGTCCGCATAATTAATGTAAAGGAGGTATTTATCCTGAATGTTTCGTCCTCCTTTGATGGCAAGCCCCTTTCTGAACGACTCCTCTGCCTTGTGAGGCTGGTTCAGTCGCCGGTAGAGTTGTGATATGGTATTCATAATCAACAACTTTGAATCAGTATTGCCCTTATTGTCAAGTTCATAAAGCCTTAGCGCCTCACGACAGTAGACAAGAGACTTGGTATATTCTGATGTGCGATAGAGGCTGAGCCCGATTACCTGGTAGAGATCGGCCTTTATGCTGAGCTTGACCACTGCAGGGTATGCCCTGGCAAT
>JBHEOU010000046.1:0-5173 GCA_046260645.1 Bacteroidales bacterium
CAGATGACCTTCGGGTTCAGCCGCGATGATATAGGTGGTTTCCTGAATGACTACCTCGACAAGAAGCTGCTTGCAGCCGACCCGTTCCAGACTATTGACCAGGACGGTGTGGGCCAGCTCATCACCATGTCAGTGCAGAAGGGTCGCGCAACACGTCCTGACCTGAAAATAGGTATCTGCGGCGAACAGGGTGGTGACCCTGCATCGGTGGAGTTCTGCTTCAAAAACGGACTCAACTATGTCAGTTGTTCACCCTTCAGGGTGCCGATAGCCAGGCTTGCTGCAGCACAGGCAGCCATCAGGGCGACTAAAAAATAATATAGAATATTTTGCATGAAAAAAGGAGGCTCGCTGTGCGGCCTCCTTTTTTATTATTTCACAACGACCCAACGTCGAGTCGTGTGCCGCCACACGGTTGTCCCCTCCTCCCGCAGGCTGAGCCTGAGGGTATAGACACCCGAAGCAATGGCTGCAGGGGGACTCCATTCCACCGTATGAGGTCCTGATCCGCATTGGCCGCTGAACAGGTTCATCACCAGGCTGCCATCGGAGGAGTATAAATTTACCTCAGTCTGACAGGGCGACCCGAGGAAGAAGGTAAACCTTCCCTGGTTGATGACCGGGTTCGGATAGAGGAGCAGCTCTGTGTCGGTATACTCTTCTTCATCAATCCCTGTCGGCGTGATGACCATGGCATCATCAAAATACATGGTTCCGCTCTTTGTGGCGCCCGTAGCCTGCCTTATCACCAGGCTGTGGTACTGCCACTCGCCGCTGCCTCCGATACTGCTCATCGGGATTGAGATCAGGTCCCATCCCGCCCAGTCGATGACAGCAGCGGCCACGATCTGGTTCACCGAGCCCGGGGAATAGAACCAGTATTCAAGGTAGTTGTGGCTGAGATCACCATAGACCCACATTGCAAACAACTGGCTGGTATTGCTCCCTATTCCCGGCTTGGAGGTATCAAAGACCCGGCACACCCCTCCGTTATCTCCTGTGAAGGTATAGTTCAGCTTCCCCGCAGACGTGCCTGACCTTAAGATATCATATGAAGCCGTGAAGGTGGTCACGGGGTTGTCAGTCCCGATGGTGCTGCCACTGGTTTCCGGATCCCAGAAGGCCGAAATATTGTCAAACGACTCAACGATGTTCCCTGTCGGGTAAGATTTGGTGCGGGTAGTAAAGCTGACAGCAGTATCGGACCCCAGAGTAACGCCAGCCAGGTCCTTTATGCCGGCATCGAGTGCCACCTGGTACTGTCCGTTCAGCTGGAGCGCTTCCGCAGGCTCAAAACTGTAGGTGCCCTTTCCTTCTGATGTTGTAAAAGTCTCGCGTGCCTTGCCCATGGCAACCGACTGGCTGTTCAGCAGCCTGACCCCCTGGGTAGCCGAGGATTGGTCAACCGGAGCGTCAAAGTAGATGGTTATCCTCGGGAAAAGAGTGACGCCTGTCAGGCCGGACGAGGGCCAGATCTTCTCCATTACAATCTTTGTCCGCGCTTTTGTCACGAAGCTGAACTGGTACTCCTCCTGCAATGGCACACTCCATTGAGAGCATGCATCTGTTGTCAGCCTGAGGACATAGGAGGTCTTGCTGGCATATCCGACCTCAGGCCTGACTGTCATCACCCTTCCCTTGTCATCCCATTCGAAGAGCATGTTCACTGACGGCTCAATCACGAAGGCCGCCTGCACCGCATCCCTGTCCATAGGAATATTGTAGGTAAATGTGAAGTCCTGGTTGAAAGATATGCTGTCTGCTGTCAATGGTATGAAGCCTGTCACCACTGGAGCCCTGGTCGTGTCAAATGGCGGAAGGAAATCTGCCAGTGTCGTCTTGCCTGTAACAACCATGGCGGTTATCGTATCATTGAAGAAATAAGGGATGCCACTGCAGATAAGTTCATAATTTCCCGGGGCGAGGGAGTCAAACATGAAGAATCCGTTATTGAGATTGTCAAGCGTCACTGATATGTTGCCCGGATTAAGAGTGACCACGGCATTGTTTATCGGCGATGCCTCATCCTTTGTTCCGGGTTTGAAATAGTAATCGGGTGATGTCAGCAGGTCCCTTACGGTTCCAGCGATAATGCCTGTCGGCTCCGGTACCACGTTGTCATACCTGGCAAGAGCCCTGAGCATAGCCCATGCCTCGTGGTGCAGGTGGTTGTTGTTGCGGAGCCTCCATCCTTCAGGCACATAATCATGAAATGAACCTTCAGAGAGCACCCCGGGCATATTAAGGGTTCTGAGTACCCCCAGACCCTGGGTACCCCAATCGGGGTAGAATGTCCAGTCGCCCTTGACCCAGGTGAAGGTATTAGTCCAGCAATTTCCCTTCTCGAAGAGTTTTTCCCACAGTATTTCAGCCATCACCTTTGCTCCAGAGTAGACTGGCTGATTATCATATCCCCTGAAGAGCACCAGCGGCTGGTTACGGCTGCCGTCATAGCCGTTGCTGTGGATAGAGAGGAAGATGTCAGCATTGGCGGTGTTGGCCATGGCTGCTATGGTTGACAGCGGGAGATCATCTGCCGTGAAGTTGGTGGTACGCGACATGTATACCGTCGCGTTACGCGCCTGAAGCAGTTCCCTCAGGAAGAGCCCCTTCTCCAGATTCCCCTCCGACTCCCAGAAGTCGGTCTCCAGCATGTGCCTGTCGTCGCCGTCATAACCACCATGGCCGGGGTTGATAAATATTTTGAATCCGCCGAAGTCGGCTTTCTGCCCGCTCAATGAAATCTGGCAGCAGGTGAGCAATGCAATTAGTACCGGTCCGTTCCACCGCATCATCTGATCCTTATTTTCATCACGTAGATCTCCCCCTTGTCTGTGGAAAAGGCAATTTTCTTGCCGCCACCAAACGGGAAGGGAAACATTTCCGACCTGTCCTCCGAGTTAGTAAGAACGCTTCTCCTCTTATCCGGCAATGAATAATAAACCAGCTCCGACGAGGTTATCATGTGACCATCATCCTTGTCATCCATTCCAATGACCAAATCGTTGTTCAGCCACCTGGGGGCATTGATCCGACCAAGGTCGTGCAGAAGCGTGCCGGTGGTATCGCAGATCCAGGTATTCCTTCCCTGGTAGTTATACAGAATCATGGAACCGTCAGGGGAGAGTGAAGCCCATATATAGAATCCGTCTCCGTTGGGCATCAGTTGTTTTCTCACCTCTCCGCGATAGAGGACCGGCATCATCTCCTCAATGACCACGAAAGTCTCCCCTCCGGTTCCCTTAAGAAGCACAATACCTGATTGCTCTACCTGCATCTTGACGTCAGACTTCAGAAAGACCGCGTTGCCAGATACTACAGGCGGAAGAACGCCTCTCTCCTTATCGACCAGGAGACGTTTTTCGCCTGAGGCTATGTTGAAGCTGTATACCGATGAGTTTTTCCTGTTGTTTTCAAAACTGTCAGATCTGTAATACACCATCTTGCCGTCGGCTGTGGTTGCAGGCTCATATCCGGCCCCGGGTTCGTTGCTGATCACTCTGAGCCTCCCTCTTCGAGTGTCAAGCATTGACAATCCATTGTATCCTTCGTCTGCCACCAGCAGATGGCGTGACCCTGGCACCACCCCTGTAAGGAGGTATGAGCCATTGTCTTCGGGCGTCACCCTTTTTACTCCCTTAACCCTGATCTCCTGTGCTTTAACCGTGAGTGAGATAAACACAAGCATTAAAATAATTATTGTCCTCATTTCTTTGTGTATTGCCGCTTAAAGATAATTATTTAGTGCTAAAACCAACATGGAATTTTTTGCTTACGCGGCTCTGACAATTATCAGGGTTTAGGAATACTTAATATTATTAACTTTGATGGACCTCAACACCACCCCGACCATGATGTCAGAAGAAATCTTAAAGCAATACGGTATTACCCATGTAAATGGATTGGAGTACAATCCCTCTTATCAACGTCTTTATGACGCTGAACTTTCTCCTGATCTTTCCGGTTTTGAAAGGGGCATGCTGACCGATACGGGGTCGGTGGCGGTTGATACCGGTGTATTTACCGGCAGGTCGCCGAAGGACAAGTACATTGTACGCGACAGCAAGACTGAAAACACGGTCTGGTGGAGGTCTGAAGCAGCCACTGTTTCAGATAACAAGCCTCTCAGTGCTGAGGCGTGGGAGCACTGCAGGCAGATTGCGATGCGGCAGCTTTCGGGGAAAAAGCTTTACGTGGTCGATTGCTACAGCGGGGCCAATGCCGACACACGCATCAGGGTGAGGTTCATCATGGAGGTGGCCTGGCAGGCGCATTTTGTTAAAAACATGTTCATCAGGCCCTCTGCGGAGGAGCTTGACAGTTTCACTCCCGATTTCGTGGTGCTGATGGCATCAATGGCGGTGAACCCTGAATGGCAGCGGTTCGGGATGCACTCGGAGAACTTTGTGCTCTTCAACCTGACGGAAAACATGGCTCTGATAGGAGGCACCTGGTATGGAGGAGAGATGAAGAAGGGGATTTTCTCGGTGATGAATTACTACCTGCCGCTTAAGGGAATTGCAGCGATGCACTGTTCGGCCAACGTCGGCAGGAAAGGTGATGTTGCCATCTTCTTCGGCCTTTCGGGCACCGGCAAGACCACGCTCTCCACCGATCCGGACAGGGAGCTCATAGGTGATGATGAACACGGCTGGGATGATGACGGTATCTTCAACTTCGAAGGAGGCTGTTATGCCAAGTGCATTGACCTGAGCAGGGAGAAGGAGCCTGACATATACCGGGCCATAAAGCGCGATGCCCTCCTCGAGAATGTGGTGGTTGACGAAAAGGGATGCATCGACTTCACCAGCTCCGCAAAGACAGAGAACACCAGGGTGTCATACCCTATATACCATATTGACAATATTGTGAGGCCGGTATCGAAGGCAGGGCATGCAAAAACAGTCATCTTCCTGTCGGCGGATGCCTTCGGGGTCCTTCCTCCCGTCGCCAGGCTGACAGCGGAGCAGACGCAGTATTATTTCCTGAGCGGATACACGGCCAAACTGGCAGGCACCGAGCGCGGTGTCGTTGAGCCCCAGCCCTCCTTCTCTGCCTGCTTCGGGGCGGCGTTCCTTCTGCTTGATCCCCTGATCTATGCCCGTGAGCTGACGCGCAAGATGAGTACCTACAATGCTGAGGCATGGCTGGTGAACACAGGCTGGAACGGCGG
>JBHEOU010000046.1:5183-11338 GCA_046260645.1 Bacteroidales bacterium
CCTCAACAAGGATTATCATCAATGCCATTCTCAACAGGACTCTTGACAGCGTGCAGTTTATCAACCTGCCTGTATTTAACCTGAGCATACCTCTGTCAGTGCCGGGGGTATCACCCGGGCTGCTTGACCCGCGTCGTGCATGGGACACACCGGAGGCATGGGACGGGGCTGCGAGGTCTCTGGCAGAAAAATTCGTAAAAAACTTCAACAGGTTCACATCGAACACGGAAACGGCAAAACTCGTATCTTCGGGTCCAAACCCGTAACAGAAGTAAAATGGTATTAACCCTATCCATCCTGGCGCTGATACTGGCCTATCTTGCCGGATCGATACCCAGTGCCGTATGGGCTGGCCGACTCTTTCACGGCATCGATGTCAGGGAGCATGGCAGCGGCAATGCCGGGGCTACGAATACCGTAAGGGTACTCGGGTGGAAGACCGGTATCCCGGTACTCATCTTTGATATCTTCAAGGGATGGCTGGCAGCCTCGCTGCCCAGGTTCCTGGAGGCTGCTCCTGACACTTCAGAACAGATAATGGTGCTGCAGATAGTATGTGGCATGGCTGCAATCCTCGGACATGTGTTTCCGATCTTCGCGGGGTTCCGTGGCGGCAAGGGTGTGGCAACAACATTCGGGGTCCTGCTGGCACTGCAGCCCTGGCTGACACTCGCCTGCGCCGGCATCTTCCTGGTTGTGCTCCTTATTTCAGGTTATGTCTCTCTCGGATCGATCATATCAGTCATCATGTTCCCGGTGTTGCTTCTGACGGTCTTTCATACTACCTCGATACTCTTTAAGATATTCGCAATACTGGTCGCCATAGCTGTAGTGGCGACACACTCCAAAAATATTTCAAGGCTGATCAGGGGCGAAGAGAAAAGATTCCTGAAAAGGAAAAAGAGCTGATAATTCTGCCCGGATCACACCAGGCTTGAGGCTTCGCATTTATGATAATTATGAAGGTTTGCGACTTTGCTCCGTAAAAGAAATTAACTTATTTTAGCGCAGGCTAAACCACAGAAACAATCTAAACATATAATTATGGAAGGTATAAAAGGAACCCGTACGGAGAAGAATCTCCTCAAGGCATTTGCAGGTGAGTCACAGGCAAAGAACCGTTATGAGTTTGCCGCCAAGGTGGCAAAGGAAGAGGGCTATGAACAGATAGCAGCCATCTTCCTTGAGACAGCGCTACAGGAGCAGCAGCATGCAAAGCGCTTTTTCAAATTCCTTGAGGGAGGCATGGTTGAGATCACCGCTGCCTATCCTGCAGGCAAGATCTCTACCACCAGCGAGAACCTCGAGTCAGCTGCCGACGGTGAGCACGAGGAGTGGGCTGAGCTTTATCCGGCATTTGCAAAGGTAGCAGAGGAAGAGGGATTCAAGGAGATAGCGACTGCCTTCAAGGCCATCTCGGCAGCAGAGAAGGTGCATGAGGAGCGTTACAGAAAGCTGCTCGCCAGCGTGATGGGCAATAAGGTTTTCGAACGCGATGAGAAGATTTTCTGGTACTGCCGCAAGTGCGGATATGTGCACTTCGGCACCAAGCCGCTCAGGAACTGCCCGGCATGCCTGCATCCGTACAACTACTTCGAGGAATTTGCACAGAACTATTGATCCTTATCACCCTGAAATGATCGACGGCAACGGTATGCTAAGCCTGATGAAGAGCAGGCAGAGCGAGAGAAAGTATCTTGACAGACCAGTTGAGAGGGAAAAGATTGAGAGGATCACCGAAGCAGGAAGATTATCTCCCTCCGCATGCAACGGTCAGCCCTGGCATTTAATAGTGGTTGATGAGCCCGCCGTGAGGGAAAAGGTGGCATCCGCTACGGAATCGGAGCTCCTGCGGATGAATGCTTTTGTCCGGCAGGCGCCCGTGCTGATTGTTGTGGTGCGGGAGAAATCCAATTTAACCTCAAGGGCAGGAGACCTGATAAAGCAGAAGGATTATTCAGTGATTGACATAGGTATTGCAGCGGCCTCAGTGATTTACCAGGCCACCGCCGAGGGCCTTGGCACCTGCATTATCGGGTGGTTTGACGAGAAGGGGATTAAGAAGGCGTTGGGCATACCTGCATCAAAGAAGATTGAGCTGGTCATCTCCGTCGGTTACACCGATAACCGGTTCAGGGACAAATCGCGTAAGCCGCCCGGAGAGATGATATCTTATAACCGTTACTAGCCCAGTTTCGCCAGCGCCTCTTTTATACGCCTCACCGCCTCGGTGATTCGTTCATCAGAGGTGGCATAGGATATGCGAATGCAGTTGTCCGCCCCGAAGGCGCTGCCGCTCACCATCGCCACCCTGGCCTCCGCAAGAAGGAAGAAGGTGAGATCATCGGCATCTTTCATCACCTGGCCATTATAGCTCCTGCCAATGAAGTTGCTTATGTCAGGCATGACATAGAATGCACCCTGCGGCACCCTGACCTTGAGTCCGGGTATCTCGCCCAGCAGCCTGCATATCAGGTCCCTGCGACGAAGGAATGCCTCGCGCATCCTCTCTTTTGAGTCGCTCTTCGAGGTCACCGCCGCCAGGGCAGCCCGCTGGGCAATGGAGCTGACCCCTGAGGTGAACTGACCCTGCAGCTTGTTGCATGCTTCCGACAGCCAGACGGGAGCACCCATGTAACCTATTCTCCATCCAGTCATCGCATACCCTTTCGAGACACCGTTGACTGTCACAACCCTGTCGGCGATTGAACTGAATGTTGCCAGGCTGATATGCTGGCCGGTGAAGGTGATATGCTCATAAATCTCATCGGAGACAATGATGACCTGGGGGAAATTCTCAAGGACCTTCACCAGACCGGCCATCTCATCACGGGTGTAAACCATTCCGGTGGGATTTGAGGGTGAGTTGAAGATCAGAAGGCGGGTATTTGGGGTCAGAGCCGCCTCAAGCTGTGCGGGGGTGACCTTGAAGTCGCTGTCAATGGATGTCTGTATTATCACCGGTATGCCCTCGGCAAAGGTGATGTGATCAAGGTAACTGACCCAGTAGGGGGCGAGCAGTATCACCTCCTCGCCGGGGTCTACCACCGATAGCATTATGTTGATGAGGGTATGCTTCCCTCCTGCCGACACTATGATCTGTTCAGCAGAGTAGTCGAGTCCGTTTTCCTCTTTGAATTTCCGGGATATTGCCTGCCGCAGGTCGGCGTACCCGGGCACGGGGGGATAGAACGAATAGTTGTCGTCGATGGCTTTCTTTGCCGCCTCCTTGATGTCATCAGGAGTGTTGAAGTCAGGTTCCCCGAGGCTGAGGCTTATCACATCAATACCCTGTTCCTTCAGTTCGCGGCTCTTCTGAGCCATGGCAAGCGTCTGGGATACTGAGAGTGCCTTCACCCTCCTGCTGATATGCTCCATTGTGTCAGGTTTTTATTGGTGTTGTTTCCGGAAGGGCCAAATGTAATTGTTAAAAGTGAAAAAGAAAAGGGTTTATGACAGACCCGTGACGGATAATAGAGCTTGAATAAAAATGATTAATTTGCATGCCGTAACATCTATTAATCACCACTGACATGGAAACTTTCCTTGAGATACTTAAAATATTGCTCCCGGCGGTGCTGGTGATGATCACGGCATGGCTGGTGATACGAAACATGCTTCGTGATGACCACGACCGCAGGCGGCAGGATCTCCTGCTTCAGACGGTTAAGACCATCACGCCGGTGAAGCTGCAGGCGTATGAGAGGGTGGTTCTTTTCCTGGAGCGCATCTCCCCCGAGTCTCTCATCATGCGGACGGCGCAGCCGGAGATGACCGCACAGCAGCTTCATTCGGCCCTTGTCAGCAATGTGAGGAACGAATATGAGCACAACCTCTCGCAGCAGATCTACATGAGCAATGAAGCATGGGAGATGGTCAGGAATGCGCGCGGCACAGTGGTCAGGATGATCAATGGTGTTGCCACTCAGCTGCCGCCGGCAGCATCAGGTGAAGAGCTCTCACGTCTTCTCATCGAGGAGGTGATGGAGATGGATACTGAACCCTCCCGGGCTGCCATAAACTATATCAAATCGGAGCTTGCCCGGATAATGGGTTAGAAATCATATAACCCCTCAATCCAACCAAAATTTCTTTTAAAAAAAAGACGCCCTCGGCGGGCGTCCCTTTATCTGTCAGCTTTATTATTGTCTCTTCTAAAGGAGGCTGATGCTTCGTTTTACGAATGTGCTCAGCGCCTCTCCCTTGAGCATGTTGTTGGCCAGCATGGCGAGGTCAATAAGCTGTTTAACCGCTTTGTGCTCACTCCCGAAACCTGAAAGTAGATTCTTCCTCTTTTCTTCAAGCTGATTCAGTTCACCCCTGAGTCTCTCAAGGTCATCCTTCTCAACTGAAGGGATCTCCTCAGGCTTCTTCTTGCCGTGCTCCTTCTCCATGAAGTCAATCTCAATCTTTGTTTTATCTATGCCCGCTCCGTTCTTCTTCAGCTCGTCAGCGTGCTCCTTGTCGAGCTCTCCGGCAAGAGTGACCACCAGAGGATGGTTGGTGTTCAGCACCAGGTCAAAGCTGTCAGGCATCTCGCCGTAGAATGAGTATCCTCCCCCGAACTGTGCCATGTCCTTCATCCTGCGCATGAACTCGCTCTGGGTTATCACCAGCGGCAGGTCATTCTCATCAAGGTTCTCGGCTCTCACCTGGAATCGTGCCTTGTCGCTGTCCGCCACCTGGCTGCGGAACACCTGCGTAAGGTCATCAGATTGTAAGGTTGACAGCTTCGATTCATGGGTCTCATCCTTCTTTATAAGATTCTCCACAACGTCACTGTCGACCCTGACGAATCTCGAACCCTGATCCTTTGATTCCAGAGCATTGATCAGATGGGTGTCAAGCTGCCCGTCAAGGACCAGCACGTCATATCCCTTCTCCGTTGCCTTGGCTACATAGGTGTGCTGGGCAACCGGGTCAGTAGTGTAGAGATGCACCAGCGACTTATCCTTGTCAGTCTGGTTCTCCTTTATGAAGTTGTCATACTCCTCAATGGTGAAGTACTTGCCGGCAGTGTTCTTGTACAGGGCAAATTTCGATGCCTTCTCATAGAACTTCTCTTCGGTGATCATGCCATACTCAATGAAGAGTTTGAGATCATCCCACTTCTTTTCGTAGTTCTCCCTGTCCTTCTTGAATATGTCTGCCAGGCGATCTGCCACCTTCTTGGTTATATGGCTTGAAATCTTCTTCACGTTGGCATCACTCTGCAGGTAGCTCCTCGATACATTAAGAGGAATATCAGGCGAGTCGATGACTCCGTGTAGCAGCGTCAGGAAATCGGGTACTATTCCTTCAACTGAGTCGGTCACGAAGACCTGGTTACTGTAGAGTTGGATCTTGTTCTTCTGTATCTCGAAGTTGTTCCTGATTTTCGGGAAATAGAGTATTCCGGTGAGTTTAAAGGGGTAATCAACGTTGAGGTGGATGTTGAATAGCGGATCCTCTCCCATTGGGTAGAGCTCGTGATAGAATTTGTTATAATCCTCTTCCTTGAGCTCCGAGGGCTTGATCGTCCAGGCCGGGCGAGTATTACTGATCACTTTGGGTTTACCCGTATCGACCATCTTGCCGTCTTTCCACTCCTTCTCATTGCCGAAATGCACTGGCACCGGAAGGAAGCTGCAGTACTTCTTCAGGAGTTGTTCCAGTCTTTGTTCATCGAGGAACTCCTTTGAATCCTTATCGATGTGCAGTATTACATCAGTACCCCTTTCTGCCTTTTCAGTCTCTTCGAGCGAATACTCAGGACTGCCGTCGCAGCTCCATTTGACTGCAGGCATATCTTCACGGTACGACTTTGATATCACCACCACTCTGTCTGAGACCATGAATGACGAGTAGAATCCCAGCCCGAACTGCCCTATGATGGCGCTGGCCTGGTCCTTGTACTTGTCAAGGAACTCGTTAGCGCTTGAGAAGGCAATCTGGTTCAGGTACTTGTCAATCTCTTCGGCGCTCATGCCGACGCCGTTATCAGAGACGGTGATGGTCTTCTTTTTCGGATCGAAGCTGATGCTGACCCTCAAATCGCCGAGATCGCCCTTGAATTCACCTGTTGAAGCAAGTGTCTTAAGTTTCTGGATGGCATCAGTTGCGTTGGAAACAAGCTCTCTCAGGAAGATCTCATGATCTGAATAGAGGAATTTTTT
>JBHEOU010000047.1:0-11325 GCA_046260645.1 Bacteroidales bacterium
GAACAGGATGAGAAGGCGCTGATAGCCGAGCATGAAAAACTGATCTCCTTTGCCGGTTCCGAGGCACTGGCAAAATATAACCTGCTTCACGAAAGCGTCAACTCCGCAGGCTTCAGACAGAAAAAAAAGGAGATTGAATCTCTCACCTACAAAGGTTCAGAGGAACATGCCAGGGAGGCGGAATATTTAAGTCTCAAAAAGTCAAAGGACATTGTCTCCTATTTCAAGACTGAGGGAAGTGCCCTGCTCAGGAATTTCAACTCCCTGGAGGGCTCAGCCAGGATAAAGGAGATCGAAGACCTTCAGCTCTATATCCAGTCGCCGGAATTCAAGCAGAAGGAGAGGATGAAGCCTGTGACATTCAAAAATACTGAAGAGTATGGCAAATGGCTTGAATTCAAAAAGCTTAAGGGAGACAGGGAGGTAAAAAAGAATCTTAATCCCTCCAAGGTGGAAAGGTTCAGGGAGCTTCAGTCGTTCGTCACGTCATCAGCCTTCCTCCTGAAGAAAAACATGAAACCGGTAACCTTCAAGGATACCCCTGAATACCAGAAACTTCTTGATTTCAAGAGCAAGAGGGGAGCTGCAGACATCGTATCGTATTACAAGTTCAAGACCTCAAAGGAGTACAACAACTACATCCAGGTAAAGGATTCTGCACGGCTGAAACGGTTGGCAGAGCTGGAGGAGTATCTTAAAACCAAAGCTTTCGCTGAAAGGAAAGAGTATCTCCTTGACAAGCGTCGTTTCGAAAAAACCGAGATGTTCAAGGAGCTGAAGGAGTACGAAAGTCTTAAGAACAGCCCTGACATCAAATGGTATTTCGGTGTCAGGGATTCAAACAAGTTCGATATAATCAAAAACCGTAAGCTGACCTTCAGCGATGAGTTTGACGGTGCGGCTCCGGATGACAAAAAATGGCTTAACAAATACTTCTGGGGTGATAAACTGCTGCACGACAGCTACAACCAGGTCTCCGACCTGCACTGTTATACGCCGTCGGATAACTTTGAGGTGCGCCACAGCGTCCTGCGAATCATCACCAAACCGCAAAAAATAAACGGTAAGGTATGGGATCCCTCAAAGGGATTTTATACCAGGGATTTTGCATTCACCTCGGGCATTCTCAACACAGGAGCCTCCTTCAGGCAGAAGTACGGCACCTTCACAGCCAAGATAAAGCTTACTGACCAGCATGTGCGCAATGCCTTCTGGCTGATAGGCGACCGCATCACCCCTCATGTTGATGTATGCAGGTCAGGTCATGGGAAAGTGTGGTTTGACCTCTTCACCTCTCCGGGCAATCACTATAAAAAGAGCCTCGGATCAAAATATCTTTCGGATTTTTACATCTATACGCTTGAGTGGACGCCTGAAAGTCTTGTCTGGAAGATAAACGGAGTGGAGGTGACGCGTCAGACAACCGGCGTACCCCAGGAGGAGATGTATATCAACCTGGCCGGAGGCGTTGAAAAGCCAATCGGCGGTATCTCTTCCATGGAGGTCGACTGGGTAAGGGTATACCAATCAAAATAATAACCGTTTAACGATACTGATGAAGAGGCTGTCTCAATAGGGGCAGCCTCTTTTTTTTACCCGGCCTGTGACATTTCGCGTCTTTTTCCATCCGAACTGTAACATTTGGCTTATGACAGCCGTCTTTATGGTATCAGTGCATTGACCTTAATGACCGTAAAAGAGTACAACAACGCAGTGAAGGAGTTCGGTGACCATGTCTACCGATTCATCTATCGTAGCCTGAAGGACAGCCACAGGGCGGGCGACATCGTGCAGGACACCTACGAGAAACTGTGGCGGTGCGTCACTGAGGTTGAATATGCAGCGGTGAAATCCTGGCTCTTTACCTCTGCCTATAACAGGATGATAGATGTGATCAGAAAGGATTCGCGGATGGTGGATGTTGAATATTATGAAGAAAGCTCATTGTATGCAGATGAGAGCGGCAGCGACCTGAATGAAATACTGCACAGGGCACTTGAGAGGCTGCCGGCAGCGCAGAGGTCGGTGATTCTGCTGCGCGATTATGAAGGATACAGCTACCGCGAGATAGCTGACATAACAGCTCTCTCCGAGGCGCAGGTCAAGACCTATATTTTCAGGGGACGGGTAGCCCTCAGAAACTACCTTGTAAAAACATCGGTATGGCAATGACAGACGATAGCGATTTCCCCCGTCTCACGCCGCCGGATGACAGATACCCGGCGCCTGACGGATTACTCCGCAGACCGGAAGAGCTCACTGATGAACAGTTTGATCTCCTTGCCGCTGCGTGGTCTGAAGAGGCGCTGGCCGGGGACCGGCCCTCAGTACTGGAAGAGACACTGGCCGGAGATCAACTTTCAGAACTGGAGGAGGCAATGACCGCCATCCCCTCAAGGAGGTTGCGGGCGGAAAGTTTCAGAGGGGTTAAGCTCGTACCTTATGACGACAAATGGGACGGAAGGAACAGGCTCCTCAGACAAGCGCCTGCCACCAGGGTCATCAAACGTACTCTTGTTGTCACTCTCCTGGCCGCTGCGGCAGTTGTTGCGTTCATTATAACGGGACCGGCAATCAGAAGCCGGACACCAGATATCATGCCCGAAACCCTTCCGGAAGGAACAGTGATGTCTGAAGCGCTCATTTCCGAGGCATTCCCGGTAATAATTCCTGAACGTAGCTATGCGGAACCGGCCGCAGTACCCCGTATGGCTGATCCGGGCAAGGCAGTCCCTGAAGGAAGCATGATCGAGCCAGAGAGGGAGGCCTTAGCCCCCGAACCGGCAGGCCCGCAAAGAGCCCTCCCGGTCAACCTTGCCATCAATGTGGTCAATCCGGTCATGATTGCAGCCGCCAGAACCACTGATCTTAAGGCCATGCAGATGACAGCTGTCATACCCACACCCGCACAGGATAAAGCCGACAACTGGATCATCCGCGGTATTTCACTCCTTGCAAAGACTGTAACAAAAGAGGAAAAGAAAATTGACGGTTATCTCATCGCCAGCGCATGCGTCAAAGGACTCAACAATGCACTGGGATGGGAGATGGAACTGGAACAGGCAAGCAATAAGGCTGGCGAGCCTGTGGCAGTGAACTTCAGCTCTTCACTCCTCTCATTTTCAGCTCCGGTGAATAAAAATTCACCGTGACTGTAACTTTACGGTCCGGTTGATCGTCCAGGTATTAAACAACAAACAAATATTTGCCATGAAAAGAACATTGATTGCACTTGCCGTAATCCTGGCTCTCATTCTGCCTGCACAGGCCCAGGAGAAGGAAGAAAAACTGAAAGAGCTGGAGAAACTCGAACAAAAAACGGAAAAGGTAACAGTTCCTGATACCCTGGTATATGAACCAGGGGAGGAGATTATCGTTGAGGAGGCAGAGGAGGAGATTGTCTATGAGGAGGAAGGGGAAGAGTATGATAAACCGGACACTTCACGGGTGAAAATCGGAGATATTATTACCGTGGAGGAGTCAGAGGACGAGACCGTGATCAGGATCGGGAAGAGGGCCATAAGGATCCTTACGGAGGATGACGACACTGAGGTCCGGTGTGAAGAATATAAAGACAATGAGGCTGCCAGACGTCGCGGAAGGTATTTCGAAGGCCACCTGGGAGGTGTTGAATTCGGATACAACGCCTACACGACTGACCAGTGGGGTCGTAACGACGGAACACTTGAAGGGTACCTTGACCTTAACACCGCAAAATCGTCAAACTTTAACATCGTCGCACCACCCGTCAGCCTCGGTTTTACACGGCATTTCGGAATAGTGACCGGACTGGGAATCAGTTTCAACAACTACCGTTTTGACGGTAACAACTCCCTGACTGTCGATGATGGTAGTATAGTCGCACCCGATTATCCGGCTGAAGGCATCAATTACGACAAGAGCAAGCTTGCCACCGTGTATGGCATCCTTCCCGTAATGCTTGAGGTACAGATACCTGTCACATACAGCAGCACCATCAACCTGGGTGCGGGAGTGATCGGCGCAGTTAAACTCGGTTCTCATACCAAGACCGTCTATTATGATGACGGAAAACAGAAGGATAAGAACCGCGACGATTTCAATCTGAACGTGTTGAGGTACGGCGTCACCGCCAGGGCCGGATATGAAATGATCCAGGTATACGGCACCTGCTACCTGTCGCCTATGTTTGAAAAAAACAAAGGTCCGGAACTTTATCCTTTCGAGGTGGGCATTGCACTGACAATTAATGACTGACTTTTTACCGGCCTGTAGGTGAATAATCGGAAGGAGGGGGTATTCCAACAAAATACCCTCTCTCTTTTTTTATATCTTTGACGCAATAGCTCATGCAACAGAGCTTTGGATACAAAACAAAGAAAACTAAAGGAGATGAGATTACTTCTAATCAGCAATTCGACCAATGCCGGAGAGGCATATCTTGATTATCCGAAGAACAATATCAGGGAGTTCCTGGGACCAAAAAAAGTCAGGGCACTGTTCCTCCCTTATGCTGCAGTCACTTTCTCATATGATGCGTACGAGGAAAAGGTAAGAACCCGTTTCGCCGAGGTGGGGCATGACGTGGTCTCCATCCATCGGTTCAATGACCCGGTGAAGGCAATCGTTGATGCTCCCGCAATAGTTGTGGGCGGAGGCAACACCTGGATGCTTCTCAAATGTCTTAGAGACTATAAACTGATCGAGCCCGTCAGAAAGAAGGTCCTGGGCGGCACACCCTATATTGGCTGGAGTGCAGGATCAAATGTTACCTGCCCTACAATAATGACCACCAATGACATGCCTGTCACCGCCCCGTCTTCATTCAAAGCTTTCGGCCTGATCCCCTTCCAGATCAATCCTCACTACCTCGACGCCAACCCTGCAGGACATGCCGGCGAGACCCGCGAACAGAGAATACAGGAATTCATCGAGGTCAACCGGGATATCTTTGTTGCAGGTCTGCGTGAGGGTACTATGTTTCTTATCGACGGAGATAAATCCACGCTCATCGGACCTCGCAATGCGCGTATCTTCAGGTACGGATCAGAACCCCTGGAAGTCGCTCCCGGCAGCAACCTCTCCTTCCTTATGAGGAGCAAATAACAAGGATAACCCGAGTGGGATCAATGAGATGGGTGAAATATATAATATTGTTAACATTAGGCCTGTTACTGCTGACAGGCATACTCCTTGGCATATATGCATCAGTCAGAAAGGATAAGATCTCTTCAGCCCTGATCGCAAAGCTCAATGAGAGTGTCAATACAAAGATCTCCTACGGCGACCTCAGGGTTACAATATTCGAATCATTTCCCAATATCACCGTAAGGTTCAATGACCTGCTTGTGGAACCGTCTCCGTTCTATGACAAGACACAGTTCGGGAATGAGAACAATGACACCCTTCTCTATGCTTCATCGCTCTCGCTGACGGTTTCTATCCCGTCACTGCTTACAGGTACCGTGGCTGTGCGCTCCATCTCGGTACGTGACGGAGAGGTAAGCCTGCTGACGGACAAGAGAGGTGACATTAACTATCAGGTTTTTTCCGGGCAGAAGAAGGATGGAAAGAATGTCAGGCTGAAAAACATCAGTGCAGTAAACATAAAGGCAGTATGGAATGACAGGAGCTCGGAGCTGAGAATAGCGGGCAGTCTGAGTGATGCCACACTCGGGGGTGAGGTCTTCCGGACGGGCATCTATCTAAATACTGATGTAAGCGCCATCATCGATTCTGTCGATATCAAAAGCATGACCTTCAAGACAATACCCGTGAGGGCAGGGATCAGGCTGCGCAAATCTCCCACCTCTCTCTCAGTGGCTAAGGGCTCGCTTGACATTGCAGATCTGAAGTTCGATATTAACGGCAATGTGAATTACTCCGCGTCAACGCTCAACCTGTCCGTTTCAGGGAAAAAAATAAACATCGCCTCTCTCATATCCATGCTGCCGGAAAGATGGAGGGCGGTGACCGGCAGGGTGACACCGTCAGGGATAATGGATCTGAATTGCACCATCACCGGCCCCTATGGGGAAGCTGGCAATCCTCACATTGATGTAAAATATGGCCTCTCCGGCGGAAAGATGAGCCATGCCGCAAGCGGGTTCAAGGTCAACAACCTTGAATTCAGCGGTGGAATTACCAACGGAGACCTCAACTCTTCGGAGACCTTCAGCGCCACCGTCGACAATCTCGTAGCCACCTACGGATCTGCTTCGATCAAAGGCTCATTCATGATCAACAACCTGAACAGACCCCATATCACCCTTGCACTGGACGGTGACATCAACTTCAACGACCTGAACCGGATCATCAAATCAGGAAAAATTCATGATCAGAAAGGCGTCATAGCCGGAACGATCAGGCTTTCCGGCACTCTCCCTGACAACATCAGACCTGTTGCAGCGCTTCCATTGCTCAAGCCTGACATATCACTTGTATTCAAGGATTTCGGTGCTGCCATATCTGACAGCGGAACGGCCGTGTCAGGAATGACCGGCTCCCTCGTCATTAACAATGACCTTGTTGCCGACAGTCTCTCATTCACTTTCAGGGAACAGCATTTCATCATCAACGCTCTCATGAGGAACTTCATACCCTGGGTGGCTGGCAGGCCTGAGGTGCTCGACATCACGGGTGAAGTTTATGTCGACAGGTTAGTCACCTCCATGTTCACGGATGCAGGGAGCGATACAGCCTCCGTGGAAGGAAGAGAGCTGAACCTGTTCCCGGCCGATGTCAGGGCCAATGTCAGACTCACGGCAGACAGCCTCATATTCTATGGCTTAAGGGCAGCCGGTTTCAGCAGCAATGTTGAATACAAACCTTATGTGTTTACCTTCAGGAATATAGCGGCCCGGGGACTGGACGGTCTTCTTGCTGGTGAATTCATGCTTGGCAAGCAGAAAGCGGGAGGATACATCAGCAAGGCATCGCTTGATGTGAAAGGTGTCGATATTAACAAGGCATTTACCGCCTTCAATAATTTCGGGCAGACGTTCATTGTGAGCGAAAATCTGGAAGGGAATCTGACAGGAACAACAACTATCCTCTCTCCCCTCAAAGATGATTTCACGATCATCAGGCAGGCACTCGTGGCCGAGGCACACCTCCTTATCACCGATGGAAGGCTGGTGAACTTTGCCCCTGTAGAGAGCCTGTCATCATACCTTGACCTTGACGAGCTGAAAAACATCAGTTTCTCGAAGCTTGAGAATGACCTGTTCATCAGCAACAGCACTGTGTCAATTCCCAGGATGCTCATAAACTCCTCGGCGGTAAACTTTACAATGTATGGTACCCATGACTTCAACAATGACTATTCGTACCATGTGCGCCTCCTCCTTTCGGAGGTGCTGAGCCGCAAGGCGAGAGAGAAAAACCGGGGCATCAGTGCCTTCGGGCAGGTACAGGTCGACGGCAGCGGCAAGGCTACCATTCCGTTGAAGATAGTGTGCATCGGCGGAAAGACGGATGTGGGTTATGATTTCGGCCAGGCAAAGGATAACATAAAGACTGACATCGCCATTGAAAAACAGACCCTGAAGGGGATCCTGAATGAAGAATACGGGTGGTACAAGGCAGACACCATCAGGGCCAGACCGGCTGAGAACAAGCCCAAATTCACCATCACATGGGAGGAGGGAAAAGAGCCGCCGGCCGACACCACGGAGAAGCAGGAAGAGGTTACCGAGAGCCCGATCAGGATCGTTCTGAAAAAGAAAAAATAACCCATGAACATCTACCGTAAAAGACTGTTATGGAAGGTTCTGCTTCTGGTGTTCGCGGTTATCATTGGCCTTGGCTCACTCATCTATACACATGACCTGGTCTCAAGACTCAAGGAGGAAGAGAAAAAGAAGGCTGAACAATGGGCGGAGGCTACCCGCAGGCTTGTCACCTCCGATGACTTCGAGTTCCTCTTCAGTATCATAGAGGACAACACCACCGTACCGGTCATACTTATTGACGAGGAACATAACATCATCTCTCACAGGAACATACCCTCGGCCATCTCTTCGGACATCACCTCGCTCATGAGGATGCTGGGTCGCATGGAGAACCGGAATGAGCCTATCTCCATAGAGCTACCCAACGGGATTGTCAACTATCTCTATTACCGTGAGAGCACCCTCCTGCGCCAGCTGAGGATCTACCCCTACGTACAGCTTGCGGTGATACTGCTGTTCATCGGCGTGGCTTACGTGGCCTTCAGCTCGTCACGCATGGCTGAGCAGAACCAGGTGTGGGTGGGGCTCTCAAGAGAGACTGCTCATCAGCTCGGGACGCCCACCTCCTCGCTCTCGGCGTGGAGTGAGATCATCAGCAGCAGGTATCCGGGTACAGACATAGCAGAGGAGCTGCCGGTCGATGTGGAGAGGCTTGAGAGGGTCGCAGAACGGGTTTCACTCATAGGATCAAAGCCGAAGCTTCAGCCTGAAGACCTGCCCTCACTTGCGGAGACGACAGCCGGATACCTTAGAAAGAGAATCGCATCAACGGTAGAGCTCAGCGTGCTTAATGAGACACTCAGCTGCAACGCGGTGCCTTTCAATCCGGTACTGCTCGGCTGGGTCATCGAGAACCTCGTCAAGAACTCAGCCGACGCTATGAAAGGCAGTGGTAAGATCGTCATAAGGCTTACCGAAACAAAGGACGAGGCGATCATAGATGTGGATGACACAGGCAAGGGCATCCCAAGGAAGGATTTCAAGACGATATTCAAGCCGGGTTATACAACCCGTGAGCGCGGATGGGGACTGGGCCTCTCTCTCTCTAAGAGGATCATAGAGGAGTACCACAAGGGAAAGATATTTGTTCTGCGCTCCGACCCGGGAATGGGCAGTTGCATGCGCGTCATCCTGAAGAAATAAGCCACTGAAACAACGGCCCTGATGAAGAGAAGCGATATAGAGATAATGGCGCCTGCAGGCTCATGGGAGTCGCTCCGTGCAGCCATACAGGGGGGAGCCGATTCAGTTTACTTCGGCGTGGAGAAGCTTAACATGAGGGCGCGCTCATCAGATAACTTCACTGCCGGCGACCTCCCGGCGATAGTCGCATTGTGCCGCGAGCACGGCCTTAAAAGCTACCTCACCCTGAACATAGTGCTCTTTGATGAGGAGGTCAGTGAGATGCGTGAGATACTTGAGGCAGCCGCCAGTGAGGGCGTGACAGCGGTGATAGCCACTGACCAGGCAGCCATAATGGCTGCAAGGGAGGCCGGAATGGAGGTACACCTGTCAACCCAGCTTAACATTTCCAATGCCGGATCACTGAAGTTTTATTCCCAGTGGGCCGATGTGGCCGTTCTCTCGCGTGAGCTTAACCTGGAACATGTCAGAAAAGTATATGACTCCATCATCAGTGATGATATACGCGGTCCGGGAGGCGCTCCGATCAGGCTCGAGGTATTCGTGCACGGGGCTCTCTGTATGGCCATCTCGGGTAAATGTTACCTGAGCCTTCATGAATACAACACCTCCGCCAACCGGGGCAACTGCTACCAGACCTGCAGAAGGGGATACATGGTGACTGACAGCGAGACAGGATATGAGCTGGAGATTGACAACCAGTTCATTATGTCACCAAAGGATCTCTGCACCATCAGGTTCCTTGACCAGGTGATTGACGCCGGCGCCCGTGTGTTGAAGATAGAAGGCAGGGCACGGTCGGCAGAGTACGTCAAAACCGTCACTGAATGTTACAGCGAGGCGGCAGCGGCAGTGGCAGAGGGTACCTTCGGCCCTGAGAAGGTTGACGGATGGATGGCCCGTCTTGAAACGGTATTCAACAGGGGCTTCTGGGATGGGTACTACCTGGGACAGCGGCTTGGAGAGTGGAGCACCACCTACGGCTCAGCCGCCACTAAGAGAAAGATCCTCCTGGGTAAGGTTACGAACTACTTCAGCAAGCAGGGAGTAGCTGAGATAAAACTGGAGACGGGAGACCTTAAAAGAGGTGACGACCTGATCATCACTGGTCCCACAACCGGAATAATCGAACATACTGTCACCGGACTGAGAGACGCATCGGCCGGCGAGGCAGAGACGGTACCCAAGGGAGAAGTCTGTTCAATTCAGGTGCCTCAGCCTGTCAGAAGGTCTGACAAGGTCTTCAAATGGGTTGAAGCCTCTTCACTGCACAAGAAGTGATCTAATTATATTCCGAGTGCTGCTTCGGTCACCTTTGCAGCATTAACAGCCACATCATCGGTGTCAGTCTCCACAAACAGAACCTGTCCTGCCGGTCGCCTGGTGAGTCCGTAATTATACGATTTGTCGTAATATTCAAGCGTGATTTTTATCGCCGTCCTGTAATCGTCCCTTTTAATGGCATCGAGCGCTTCGCGGGTCCGGTCGCCGCCCAGGCGTTTTGAGATTTTCATTACTGAAGCTTCGATCTGGTCAGACGGAAATGATGTATATTCCTGCAGAAGCCTTGGCATACGGGTTTCGATACTCATCATAAGCGCAATGACAGGTGCAGTCTGCATCTGCTCATAGAAGCCGTCAGGCATGAACACCGTGCCTATGTTTCGGCTCTCATCCTCAAGCCATATGCGGGTATCATCATTCTTGCCGGAAACGTCATCATAAAGAAGGTTTGCGAAGTGTTCTGACGATGGCTGGGGTGGCTGTCCCAGGGCGCCAAAGGCCGAACCCCTGTGCGAGGCCAGTCGTTCAAGATCGGTGACCTGCGCTCCTGCCGACATCATATGCTTAAGCAGCTCTGTCTTGCCGCTTCCCGTGAGGCCTCCAAGGATAATGTATTTCCTGCTTCTGCCAAGATCGCTTAGTATGTGGTTCCGGTAAGCCTTGTACCCGCCACTGAGCAGCATGGGTGTTATTCCGCCCGTGGAAAAGAGCCATGCCATCGCCTCTGACCTCATCCCACCCCTCCAGCAGTGAACAAGCAACTCTCTGTCCGGAGCCAGCTCCAGCGCGCTCGAGAGCTTTACCGACATCTGCGGAGCTGCCAGATCGATACCCCTCAGCACGGCCTTTTCGGTGCCCTCGTTCTTATACAGGGTGCCTACCTCAGCCCTCTGGATGTCATCGAAAAGGGGGATATTTACTGCCTTCAACGGCAACCGGTTTGGATAGCAGCTCCTTCATCCCCGTCTTTTCGACTTTCACCCTTGTCTCGGGCATGTTATCAGCTGAAAGGGCAATTATAAGCATCTCCCTGTCAGATTCGAGTATTACCCTGGCTGCCTCAAAGCCATCGACTTCAGGCATGATAAGGTCCATAAGGATCAGGTCGTAGTGCTTCTCACTGGCCATGTCTATGGCCTCGGCACCGCTGGAGGCATATTCGGCGGTCACCCCCAGGACCTTAAGC
>JBHEOU010000048.1:0-10623 GCA_046260645.1 Bacteroidales bacterium
CCCCTGATGACGGTGTCAATGGTGTCATATAACTTCTCATGAGAGGGTATCACTCCCCTCCTGCCGTCAGAGTGACCGTGACCCGGAAGGTCAAAGGCGCGAAGGGTGACTCCTCTTTCATTGAACCGTGCAGCCCAGTCGGCGTACCTGCCGGAATGCTCGCCAAGCCCGTGAATAAAAAGAATGACAGCCACGGGAACCTCAGTGGCATCAAAAGTGTAGAGGGCAGTTTTGCCTGAGGGATAATCTTTAAACTCCATGAGATCTTTTTTTGTAAAGATAATCAAAAGTAATCTCCGCCCTCAATCATACCACCTCCTTAAATGGTTCACGGCCAACTTGTATAATACATGTATATGACAGATTAGCAATGCTTTAACCAATATAAACAGAGACAGCCGGAACAACGGTGACGATATAGCGGAACCGGGCAAATAAAATAATACCTTCCTATCCTAATTTAGACAATCAATATTTATTATGCTGTATATATGCACATTAAATTTTAGAATACAGGCTAAAACCCAGTATAAAATCATATTAAAGGATATTCGGATTTGGTTATCCTGTATTTAGTGTTTAACTTTGTGTCAACAAAGAAAAAATAAGTGATATGACTGCACAGGAATTTACAACAAGCATTATAGATCTGAAGGGCAATCTTCAGAAGTACGCCCTCAGTCTGACACTCGACCGCGACAACGCGCTTGATCTCGTACAGGACACCTTTCTTAAGGCGATACAGAACCAGGACAAGTTCGTGGATGCCACGAATCTGAAGGCCTGGGTCTTTACGATAATGAAAAACACCTTCATCAACAATTACCGGCGCAAGATGAGGGAAAACACCATGATGGACGGCACACAGGAGCTCTATTACATCAACCTCCCGTCAGACAAAGGCAGCATCTCTCCCGAATCGGCTTATGCCAGGGGTGAGATAGAGAAGGCTGTTAATTCATTGCATGATGATTACCGTCTCCCCTTCCAGATGCACGTTGACGGTTTCAAGTATGAGGAGATAGCCGGGGAGCTCAATCTCAAGCTGGGAACGGTTAAGAGCCGTATATTCTTCGCACGTCAGAAACTAATGAGTATTCTTCAGGATTATAATGGTTAGGTTTGATTAGTGGTTTACAGGATGTGCTGCCGGCAAATGTTTTGCCGGCAGCATTTTTTTTATAACGGCAGACTTTTTGTCATTCTTCTCCGGTACACTCTTTTTAAATACCTTTATAAAAATTTCACAGTCATGAAAAAGTATCTGTTTATTACCCTTTTTGCCGTAATGCTTTCGGCAACCGCTCTTGAAGGCCAGGAGAAGTACATGGCCAGTCCGGTAAGTCATGTAACGGTCTTCAGGCAGGGCGCGCAGCTCTCCGGTGATCTCCCCATTTCCGTTCAGGCGGGAACGGTCGATTTTGTAGCAGGGGGCCTCTCCCCTTATATTGATCCCAACAGCATACAGGTCAGGGGTGAGGGCGACTTCATGATCATGGGCGTCACTCACCGCAATAACTACCTTGAGAGCCCGGTTGAAGCGGCTTCCATAAAAGACCTGCGCGACAGGATCATAGCTCTTGAGCTGAAAATCGAGGATGAGAAGACGGCGGTGGAGGTGCTGCAGGAGAAGGAGCTTTTCCTGAAGTCGAATTATGATGTCGTAACCAATAAATCAGCCATCACACCTGAACAGCTCAGGGCGCTTCTCGACATCTATTCAACAAATATGGAGTCGGTGAAGACAGCCCTATTGAAAAAGAAAAGGATAATCAAGGATTACGTGGAGGAGAAGCAGCAGCTTGAGAAGCAGCTGTCGGGCTACATTGACAAGTCGAAGATGCCCACGGGCGAGATAGTGGTGACCGTCACCGGCACCAGGCCATCTGCGGGCACGATTAAGCTTTCATACGTTGTCATGAATGCCGGCTGGCATCCGTCGTACGATATCAGGGTTGACGACATCACTGATCCCGCATCAATAATATACAGGGCCAATATATGGCAGAACAGCGGCATCGACTGGAAGGATGTGAAGGTGAGTCTTTCAAACGCCTCCCCCATGACTGCAGGCGCATTGCCGACGCTTAATCCGTGGTTCATCGACATCTACAAGCCCTTTGCGTACCATAAGCTGGATGAGGTTGTTGTGGTCAGGGGTACCAAATCCATGCCTGGCGCCCGTGAGAAAAAGGCGGCTGATGACATGATGATGATGGAGGAGAGCGCCCCGCTGCCGGTCACCGTCAGCGAGTCGAACATCAGCTTCAGCTTCGATATAAATGTATCGCAGACAATTATGACTGATGGCAAGCCGGTGGCAGTGGAGCTGCAGAGGCTCACCGTACCCGCCACCTACAGCTATGCCGTTACCCCGAAGCTGGCCCCCTCGGCCTACCTGATAGGATATATCACCGACTGGGAGAAATACAATCTTCTGCCCGGCGAGTCGAACATCTATTTCAGCAACACCTTCACAGGCAAGGGCTATATCAACACGGCGGAACTCACTGACACGCTCCAGGTGTCGCTTGGTGCCGACAATAACATTACCGTCAAGCGTGAGCGCAGAACCGATTTCACCTCACAGAGATTTATCGGTTCCAACAGGGTTGAGACACTCTCGTTCCTGATCTCGGTGCGCAATAACAAGAGCCGGGCTGTCGCAGTCAAGCTCCGTGATCAGATCCCCCTTTCGCAGAACAGTGACATCACCGTTGATGCTCTTGAACTTTCCGGAGGAAAACTCAATCCTGTCACGGGGGAGATCACGTGGGATCTGACCGTTGAGCCACGTGAAACCAGGGATATAATCCTTACCTACAGCGTAAAATACCCGAAAAATGAAAAGGTGATACTTGAATGACAGGCACTTAAGGCCAACTAACACCCGAGGTTATGAACAGCTGTTCATAACCTCGTTTTTATTCAATTAAATGACTCTATTATAGATATTTACCTATGTTAATAAAATTGTGCGTTTCGTGTTACTTTCTTCATGGCAGAATTACCCCGAAAAATTTGCCGCAGAGCCTTTGTGAAGTTATATTTGTAGGACCATGTGAGCGATAAAAAGTCGCTCTGAGGTAAGAAGGTTCTTTCAAATGGTTTAATTATCACTCTGAAATTACATCACACTTCAGGGTCTCACGCTGAACGACTACGGTCCGGATGCGTCCGTCACGGATACAGGCTTAGAAGTCTCCCCATCCTGGCGGTCTGACGGGGCAATCATCAGACGGTGTAACAACCGCGAGAAGAGAGCAACACAGATGCAATGCCGAAAGCTAATAAGGCAGCAAATGTGCCCAACCAGAGAGTGGATCATCATGCCACCCGAACCGGCGAGGATAGGATGGAGATGATCCGGGCATGACAGCAGCTATCCCTTCGGGGAGTGTCAGGCCTCAAGGGTTCATTACTCCGTGTCCCGGTATGCATTCCGCCAAACCGTAAGGTTTTGACAGAAAACAGAAAAGACACCGGAACAAGGTCAGCAGTCCGCCGCAAGGCAGACATCGACAGACCTCGGAAAGGGAGGAGTTAGAGAGATGAACCGGCTGCAATAACAGTAGCATGGCGGCTGTGACGGTCATGGCTGTCACTCGCCGGAATGGGAACATATACGTAAGTATGGTTCCCATTCGTGTTTTATACAGGTCGTGAACCAAATAAAATGCGCGTGCGGCACCGGGTCCATGCCCCGGACCTGCTACCGCCCCCTGATAACTCCCCTGGTTGATCCTTTTATGAAATCTATGATGTGATCACGCTCCGGCGTAGAAGCAAAATTGGCAGAAATATAATCCAGCGCCGTACTGCCGGTCATGCCCATATTGTAAAAAGCCCGGTAGATCTCATGCAGCTCGTGAATCTTCTCTTTGGTGAAGCCTCTCCGCTCCAGCCCCACGGTGTTCAGCCCCATGAACGACAGCGGATCCCTGTCAGCCTTGATATAGGGCGGCACGTCAATGCGTACCTTCGCCCCCCCGCCGATAATGGTATGGGCGCCAATGTGCACAAACTGGTGCACCATCGATCCGCCACCCATGGTCACCCAGTCGCCCAGCTCAACCTCACCCGCTATACCTGAGAGGGCCACCATGATCACATTGTCACCCAACTGGCAGTCATGAGCGACATGCACATAGGCCATCAGCAGGCAGTTCTTCCCGATGGTGGTCCTGCCCCTGGAGCGGGTGCCCCTGTTCAGCGTGGCAAACTCCCTGACAGTGGTGTTGTCGCCAATCTCCAGGATGGTCTCCTCACCGCTGAACTTCAGGTCCTGCGGTATGGCTGAGATGGATGCCCCGTTGAAGATACGGCAGTTCCTGCCAATACGGGCGCCGTCATATATTACCGCCCCTGAACCGATCCATGTCCCGTCACCTACCGTAACGTCTCCATGAATAACGGCAAACGGCTCAACGGTTACCCCTTCACCAAGTTTAGCTCCCGGATCAATGTGTGCCAGAGAAGAAATCATATCATCTTATTTGTTCTTTATCACCTGCGCGGTCAGCTCACCCTCAGCCACCAGCTTCTCCCCCACAAACGCCTGAGCATACATTATCACTATACTCCTCCTTATCGGTTCGGTAAGTTCACACCTTACAACAATGGTGTCTCCGGGAATGACCTTGTGCTTGAACTTCATCCTGTCGATCTTAAGAAAGTAAGTCGAGTATTTCTCGGGTTCATCCATGTTATTCATGACGAGGATGCCTCCCACCTGGGCCATTGTCTCCACCAGCAGCACTCCGGGAAAGACATGCTCCTGCTCGAAGTGTCCCTGGAAGAAAGCTTCGTTATAAGTTGTGTTCTTGATACCGATAATATGGCTGGGAGTAAGTTCAAGAATGCGGTCAACCATGAGGAACGGGAAACGGTGCGGCAACAGCTTCTTGATTTTCTGTATGTCCATCAACGCCGGCTTGGTGGTATCAAGCAGAGGTATATCTTTCTTTGTCATCTGCCTCTTTATCTGCTGCCGTATCAACCTTGCCAGCCTGGTGTTCGAGTAATGACCCGGCCGTGTAGCCACCACCTTGCCCTTGATCGGCTGCCCTACCAGCGACAGGTCACCTATCAGGTCAAGCAGCTTATGCCTTGCCGGTTCATTCGGATAACGAAGCTTGGTGTTGTTAAGCACACCGGCATGGTGTTCGGTTATTCCGGGCTTGTTGAACAACTTTGCAATGCGGTCTATCTCCTCCTGTTCAACCTCACGCTCAAGTATCACCACGGCGTTCTCAAGGTCCCCCCCCCTGATCAGCCCTACCCGGAACAGGGGCTCAAGCTCATGAAAGAAGACAAAGGTTCTGCTGCCGGCTATCTCCTTCTCAAAGTCGTCAATCTGGTCAAGGATGGCATACTGGTTGCCAAGTATCTTTGAGTTGTAGTCAATCAGCACATGGGCGCTGAAGTGGTCATCAGGATAGACTATCAGGTCAACACCATGCTCTTCGTCTGAGAAGGTGATCTTCTCCCTGATCACATAATAGTTGCGCTCTTCATTCAGTTCAATAATGCCGGCCCGCCTAATTGCCTCAACAAACATACGGGAGCTGCCTCCCATTATCGGTGCCTCCGGACCGCTTATCTCAATGAGGGCATTATCTATGCGCAACCCTGCAAAGGCTGCAAGAACGTGCTCAATCGTGGCCACGGAGGCCTCCCCCTGTACCAGCGTGGTTCCACGTGATGTCTCAGTCACATTGTCAGCAACGGCATCGATTACCGGCGAACCAGGCAGATCAGTGCGACAGAATTTATATCCGTGATTTGCAGGTGCCGGCTTGAATGTCACTGTGACGTCTATGCCTGAATGAAGGCCTTTACCATTGAGGCTCACTTCCTTAGCCAGCGTCCTTTGCTTTTCGCTCATTTCTGATTGGGTTAAAAGTCCTGCAAAGAAAAATAAAAATTTCCGAACGACACAACAGAAACCTTCACATCTCTGTGATGTTCAAACAATTTCCTTTGGACCGTCACAACGGAACTACCTGTTTTTTAAAGATTCCACTGATTTTGTGAGCTCATCTATTTTGCTGCTCAGGTCGGGCAATTTTCTGATGTATATAATACTTTTCATGAACTGTTTGCTCTCCACGGCAGGAGAACCCAATAAGACTGCGTTCTCCTCACTGACGGTGCTCATGATTCCCGACTGGGCTCCTATCCTGTTCCTCCCTGTGGTGACACCATCACCTATGTACACATTGGGGTAGAGGCTGCACCCGTCTCCTATCACTGCCTTTTCTGCCACATACACATGGGCCCCCATGTAAACGCCTTTTCCTATGACGGCGCTCTCCTCTATGACTGCGGTCGGATGAATGCCCTTCCTCACCGGTCTTGTCTGCTCATCATAGATGGTCAGCAGCCTGGCGAGAGCCTGGTAGGGATCATCAACCCTGATCAGTGCGGCGTGGACCTCCCTTGACGGCATGAAGTCCTTTTTCACCAGCACGGCCGACGAACCTGTAGTGTAGAGATAAGGCTCATATTTGAGGTTGGAGAGGAACGAGAGAGCGCCGGCATGACCCTCCTCTATCCTGGCTATAGTGTTCAGCTTTGTATCCGGATCTCCTTCAACCGTCCCGTTAAGTAACCCGGCGATCATTGCAGCAGTAAATTCCATATTCTCTATATATTATTCTGATGATATCTCCTTAGGGTAACAGAGGTAATACTTTGTGACCTTCTCTGACAGTGCATCCTTGTCGAACAGGTCTGAAACGGCTGTGATATCCTGTGTCTCACCGTTCTTGAGAAGGATGCGCACCTCGGGTGTGCCGGGGGCATAGGTCTGGTTATATACGTCGCCGGTGTTCACGTAAAACTTCGCCTCATCTTTATCAATCCCCAGCAGCTGTTCAGCCTTTCTGCCCAGTTCCGCCACCCTGGCTTCGTCAAAGGGTTTCCTCTGCAGTTCGATGCCCAGAAGATCCCTGTTTACCAGTCTCCTGCACAGATCAGCCAGCACCCTGTCACCGCAACTCATCCAGACCCTGGTGGCTGACATTATATCGCTCTCGTCAAGGGCGGTAAAGTGACTCACCAGTTCGGTTGTCTCCTCCGCGGTGCCGGTGCTGTGACGCGCATGGAGGAAATATTCCAGGGCTGGCGTAGCAAACAGGGTCATGCCGTCGGCAGTCACACCGCGCGCTCTCAACAGGAGACTGGTCAGGAGCTTTTCCGCTGAGACAACCGTGCGGTGATTATATACCTGCCAGTACATCATACGTCTGGCTATCAGGAACTTCTCAACGGAGTAAATGCCCTTTTCATCAACCACCAGCCTGTCATCTGCGACATTCAGCATGCGGATGATACGATCTGACCCGACAGACCCCTCTATCACCCCGGTGAAGAAGCTGTCACGACGCAGGTAATCCATCCTGTCCATATCCATCTGCCCCGTCACCAGGTCATGAAAGAACCGCCTCGGGTACTCCCCCCTGAAGACGGCGATGGCGTCAGTAAGGCTTCCGCCGGTAAGGCGGTTCAGCTCCTCCATGATGAGGAGTGACATCACCTCATGGGGCATCTCTTCTATCAGCGAGTGTTCAAGGGCGTGTGAGAACGGACCGTGACCTATGTCATGCAGAAGTATGGCTGCCAGAACCGCCTCCTCCTCCGGGGGGGTTATCTCAATGCCCTTTGTCCTGAGAGTATGTATGGCCTGCCCGGTAAGGTACATCGCCCCGAGGCTGTGCTGAAACCGACTGTGGACGGCCCCCGGATAGACATAGCTCGACAGCCCCAGCTGCCTGATGTTGCGCAGCCTCTGGAACCAGGGATGGCTTACCAGCTCGAAGATGAGATCTGACGGCAAGCTGATAAATCCGTATACCGGGTCATTTATGATCTTTCTTCTGTTGGTCAACCGGCTACCTGTTTATGTCCGCAAATTTATTCAATTGTTTCCAATATAAGGACAGAAAAGGTTCAGATACAACGCACTTGTTGATTTTTCCCTCCATCCTTTCTTTGAATAATTGAAAAATGATATTATCTTTGCACCCGAAAAGAAGGGTATGGACGGACCAGGGGACAAAAGTCCCCTGTTTTGTTAGCAAAAATCAGACTATGATTACAAAGGATCATATAAGGAAACTTGCGGAGGGGCACATCAGCGGCACCGGCATCTTCCTCGTTGATGTACGGCTGAGCAGCACCGGGCGGATCACAGTCCTCATTGACAGGCCTGAAGGCGTGAGAATTGGAGACTGCGCCTTACTCAGCAAGTTCATCACCGGTGAGCTCGGCGAAGAGGGTGGCGACTATGAACTGAATGTATCATCTCCCGGCCTTGACATGCCCCTGCTTGTTCCTGAGCAGTACCTCAAGAACGAGGGCAGGATGGTGGAGGTGGTTACCAATGAGGACGACCGTGAAAAAGGTCTTCTTATGAATGCCACCAAAGGAGGATTTGAACTGATAATTGACAAAAAACAGAAGAACAAGGAGATTGTCTCTGAGGTCAGATCATATAATTTTGAGGATGTCAAGACAGTTAAAGTAATTATATCATTCAAATAACAGAACAGATTTACCACAATGGAAAACGTTAATCTCATAGATACTTTTTCAGAGTTCAAGGAGCTGAAGAATATTGACAGGCCCACCATGATGAGTGTGCTGGAGGATGTGTTCAGGGGTATGCTTGCCAAGAAATACGGTTCGGCTGACAATTTTGACATCATCGTCAATATTGACAAGGGCGACTTTGAAATATGGCGTAACCGCGAAGTGGTTGATGACGAAAATTTCACTGACCCCAACACCCAGATACCCCTCTCCGAAGCTCACAAGGTAGATGAGGATTATGAGGTAGGTGAAGAGGTGTCTGACGAGGTCAAGTTCCTCGATTTCGGGCGCAGGGCAATCCTGGCACTGAGGCAGAACCTCGTGGCACGTATCCTTGACCTGGAAAAAAACAATATCTACCTTAAGTACAAGGACCGCATCGGTGATATAGTCACCGGGGAGGTGTACCAGGTGTGGAAGCGCGAGACCCTCGTGCTTGATGATGACGGCAATGAGCTGATCATGCCCAAGGGTGAACAGATCCCCTCCGACCACTTCCGCAAGGGTGACACCATACGTGCGGTAGTGATCAGGGTAGAGATGAAAAACAACACCCCCAATATCATCCTCAGCCGTACATCGCCGGTCTTCCTCGAGAGACTCTTCGAGCTTGAGGTGCCTGAGATCTTTGACGGTCTCATCACCATCCGTAAGATAGTGAGGGTGCCGGGCGAGAGAGCCAAGGTGGCCGTTGAATCGTATGATGAACGTATTGACCCCGTAGGCGCATGCGTCGGTATGAAAGGATCAAGGATCCACGGTATCGTTCGTGAGCTTCGCAATGAGAACATTGACGTCATCAACTTTACCTCCAACATACAGCTGTTCATCACCAGGGCTCTCAATCCTGCCAAGATCTCCTCAATAAAGCTTATTGAAGCGGATAAGAAGGCGGAGATTTATCTCAAGCCCAGCGAGGTCTCGCTGGCCATCGGCAAGGGAGGCCTGAATATCAAGCTCGCAGGTCAGCTGACCGGGTATGACATAGAGGTCTATCGCGAACCGGACAATGAAGATGAGGAGGATGTATCACTTGATGAGTTCTCAGATGAGATCGAAGGATGGGTCATCGATGAGCTGAAAGCTATCGGATGCGACACCGCAAGGAGCGTTCTCAGGCTGACAATACATGACCTGGTCAAGAGAACAGACCTCGAGGAAGAGACGGTCAAGGACGTCGTCAGTATACTCAGATCAGAATTTGACAAATAACAACCGGCATCCCGCAAGGGAGAAACGAGATAAAAAATATTTAAGAGGTATCATAAAGGTATATGACTGAAGACAAAAAAGCCATACGTTTAAGCAAGGCAGCCCGCGAATTCAATGTTGGGATCCAGACCATTGTCGAATATCTTCACAAGAAGGGGTTTGACATCAGCACTGATCCCAACGGCAAGATTCCGTCTGAGGCTTACGCGCTGATAGTCAAGGAATACAGCAGCGACCTCAGTGTCAAGAAAGATGCCGAGAAACTGGCTCTCAAAGAGAAGATAACTCCCAAGAAGTCTCTTTCCATTGATGATATGGAGCCAGGTCTGGAAGGCGATACGGGCGAACCTGATGAAGAGATTCTTATCATGGACAACTCGGGTATCAAGAAGCACCTTGATCTCCGCACTGAGATAAGGAAGCCGGAGGTAAAAACCGTAAGCAAGGTTGACCTTACCCCTCCTGCGAAGACAGAAAAGAAGGAACCTGAGACGCCGGTTGAAGAACCTGTTGCTGCCGAGCCCAAGGCTGATACCGCCGTTCCGGAAAAGCCTGCAGAGACAAAGCATCCAAGGGTTATCGGCAAGGTCGATCTCGACAAGCTAAAGGACAAGCCGGGCAGGTCTGCCAAAAAGCAGGAGGCCGCAAAAAAAGAACCTCAAGCTGAACAATCGAAGCCCGAACCGGAGGCCGCAACACCGGCACCCGTGGCTGCTGAGCCGGTAGCACCCCAGGCACCCCAGGCACCCGAGGCAGCTCCCGAACCAAAAGAGTCTGAGATCTACCGTCCCGGTTATGAGAAGCTTGCCGGCCCGA
>JBHEOU010000048.1:10730-11168 GCA_046260645.1 Bacteroidales bacterium
TGAACAGGTCAACGAAGCACGTCAGAAGCGTGACGACAGGAAGAAGCGTGAACGCATCAAACCCAAACCACGCGAGAAGGTAGCCCTTGATGCTGCGGCACCGGCACCTGGAACAGATCCGAAGAAGGATAAGAAGGCACCTCCGAGGACAGATCACCGCGGCGGAGACAGAAAGAAATCATTCCGTACCCTCAGGCCTGAGGTTGACAGGGACGATGTTGACAAGAACATCAGGGACGTCAACCTGCTTATGAGCAAGAGCAAGTCGAAGGTGGCAAAGTACCGCCGTGACAAGCGTGATGCCGTCAGCCAGAAAATGAGGGATGACACCGACAAGAAGGAACTCGAAAAGAGCACACTCAAGGTAACCGAGTTCGTCTCTGTCAACGAACTGGCAATAATGATGGATGTGCCGGTAATAGATATTATTTCGACATG
>JBHEOU010000049.1:0-5600 GCA_046260645.1 Bacteroidales bacterium
CCTCAGATCAGAACGATATTTTCCTTGAGTGTGTTGCCGTCGTCATCAATGCCGTAAAGCCTTATTCCCACACTGCATGTGGCATCGGCAGTGACATCAAGGAACGGGGAGAGCGATTCTCTCACATCCTCTTCACCCATTGAGTCATACTCCTCAATATCAAAATAAAGATGTATAAAAAGTATATGATCGGATTTTTTGATCTTGGTCAGTACCTTCAGTATCTTTCCCATCCAGATAACGGAGGAAGTATTGAAGTAATCAACGTTAAATTTTAGATTTGTGCTTTCAGCAGGGCTTTTTGCATACTCGGAGGCCCACTTGTAGAGAGGCTCGAAGAAGCCGGAAGCGTTCTCCGGCAGGGACTTTCCGGTAAACGTTAGATTTCCCGTTCCAGCCACAAAACCTACCTGCGGTGTTTTAGAGGTTCCCTCTATTCTGATATCCTGTAGTTTTACCATAACCTGTCTTTCTTCCCTTGTCCGGCGTTATCGTCCCAACGCAACATGATAAAGGTAACCCGTTTTTTCTATAGCCAATCGGGCTTTCGTCAAAAAAATCTAGCTAGTTATCAACTTTTTTAAACAATTTATCCTCGGCTCACTCATAATTCCGGTCTGCATCTTTAGAAGGAAATACTATCTTTGCAGCCGTAATCAAAAACGGATGGAAAACCTGCTCAGGATGGGGATAAAAGAGGCCGTCAGAAGCCTCTGGGGTGCGGATGTCAGTGATAACCTTCTTCAGATTCAGAAGACAAGGAGGGAGTTTGAGGGCGACCTGACTCTTGTTGTCTTTCCCCTTGCCCGCGTGTCACGGCGTTCTCCGGAACAGACCGCAGGTGAGATAGGAGAGTACCTCTCCGGACATCTCGATGTCATAAGCGGGTACAATGTGATAAAGGGATTTCTGAATCTCACCATTGCGCCGGCAGAGTGGGCAAAACGGCTCCAGGAAATAGCTTCTTCCGAAGGTTACGGCTTTACCGCGGCAGGAGAGGGTGCTGCAACGGTGGTGATCGAGTACTCCTCTCCCAACACCAACAAACCGCTTCACCTGGGTCATATACGTAATAACCTTCTCGGCTTCTCCCTCTCGAGGATCAGCCAGGCTGCGGGATTCAATGTCATCAGAACGAACATCGTCAATGACCGCGGCATCCATATCTGCAAGTCGATGGTGGCATGGCAGAGGTTTGGCAACGGCCGCAGACCGGAGGATGAAGACATAAAGGGCGACCACTTCGTGGGCGATTTCTATGTCATGTTTGAAAAGAAGTACAGGGAACAGACTGAAGAACTGGTAGCTGCCGGATCAACACCGGAAGAGGCCCACGAAAATGCACCCCTCATGCAGGAGGCTCGCAGGATGCTCCTTAAATGGGAGGCAGGAGACACAGAGACGGTAAGCCTCTGGCATATGATGAACAACTGGGTGTATGAGGGTTTTGATGTCACCTATAAAGCCCTTGGAGTGGAGTTCGATAAGATTTACTACGAGTCAGACACCTATAAGACCGGTAAGAAGCTGGTTCTTCGCTCACTGGAAGAGGGTCACCTCATCAGGAAGGAAGACGGCTCGGTCTGGATAGACCTGTCGGCCGACAAGCTCGACCAGAAACTGCTGCTGAGATCCGATGGAACTGCCGTCTATATGACACAGGATCTCGGGACTGCTGTCATTAGATACAACGACTACCATTTTGACCGGCACATATACGTGGTGGGCAATGAGCAGAACTACCATTTCCAGGTGCTTGCCCTGACACTGCTGCGGATGGGGTACGAATGGGCCAGGGGCCTCCATCATTTCTCCTACGGCATGGTTGAACTGCCGGAAGGGAGAATGAAGTCCAGGGAAGGCACCGTGGTCGATGCCGATGACCTGATAGCCGAGATGACATCCACGGCAACAGCCATGTCGCAGGAACTTGGCAAACTGGGAGGATACAGCCAGACGGAGAAGGAAAACATCTGCAGGCAGATCGGACTGGGTGCCCTTAAATACTATATACTTAAGGTCGACCCGAAAAAGAACATGACATTCAACCCTGCAGAATCAATTGATTTCAACGGTAATACCGGCCCATTCATTCAATACACCTATGCACGGATCAGGTCAGTGATGAAGAAGGCTGAGGAGACAGGTGCAGGCACCGGGAGGGATGATTGCCGCGATGTGCTTCCAAACGCAAAGGAGATCAGCGTCATCAAACTGCTGAATGATTTCCCTGCCCTGGTGCAGGAGGCAGCCGTGGAACTGAGCCCTGCACTGATAGCCAACTACTGCTATGAGCTGGCACGAGAGTTCAACCAGTTCTACCATGATTATACCATACTTGGAGAAAATGATGGAAAAATCCGCGACTTCCGCCTGAAACTGTCAGAGCTGACAGGCAGGGTACTGGAAAGCGGACTGTGGCTTCTCGGGATAGAAGCCCCGGAAAGAATGTAAATGATATATCTTTAGATAGTTATGTTTGAAAGCCTTAGTGAAAGACTTGAACGTTCCTTCAAGATACTGAAGGGAGAAGGGACCATTTCCGAAATCAATGTTTCAGAGACACTGAAGGATGTCCGGAGGGCATTGCTTGATGCCGACGTCAACTTCAAAATTGCCAAGCAGTTTACTGACACGATCAAGCAGAAGGCCATGGGACAGAATGTCCTGCAGTCGGTGAAACCGTCACAGATGATGGTCAAGATCGTGCATGACGAGCTTGTCCTTCTGATGGGCGGAGAGCAAATCGATGTAAACATTAAGTCAAACCCGTCAGTAATACTTATTGCAGGACTGCAGGGAAGCGGCAAAACAACCTTCAGCGCCAAGCTGGCGAAGTACCTTAAGAGCAAGCGAGGCAAGAACCCTGTCCTGGTGGCAGGCGACGTCTACAGGCCTGCGGCGATAGAGCAGCTGAAGGTGCTTGGTGCCCAGATAGAGGTTCCGGTATATACCGAGGATGGAAGCCGCAACCCGGTGGAAATAGCCCGTAATGCCGTGAGAGAGGCAAAAAAGAACGGGCATGACCTTGTAATCATAGATACTGCGGGCCGGCTGGCTGTGGATGAGGAGATGATGAACGAGATCGCTGCAGTAAAGAACGCCGTCAATCCTCACGAAACCCTGTTTGTGGTTGACTCAATGACTGGCCAGGATGCCGTTAACACCGCCTTTGAGTTCAATGAGAGGATAGACTACGACGGCGTTGTGCTTACAAAGCTCGATGGCGACACCAGGGGCGGGGCAGCACTCTCCATAAGATCGGTGGTCAACAAGCCCGTGAAATTCATCAGCGCGGGAGAAAAGATGGATGCCATCGACATCTTCTATCCGGAGAGGATGGCTGACAGGATACTGGGCATGGGCGATATCGTCAGCCTCGTGGAAAAGGCGCAGGAACAATATGACGAGGTTGAGGCACGCAAGCTGCAGAAGAAGATCGCAAAGGACCAGTTCGACTTCAACGACTTCATCTCGCAGATACATCAGATCAAGAAGATGGGTAACATGAAGGATCTGATGGGGATGATCCCCGGTGTAGGCAAGGCAATTAAAAACCTTGACATCGATGACGACGCCTTCAAGGGCATCGAGGCTATCATCTCAAGCATGACACCGGCAGAACGTTCCAACCCCATGCTCCTGAACGGCAGCCGCAGGAAACGCATAGCGGAAGGCAGTGGAACAACGGTGATGGATGTTAACAGACTCCTGAAACAGTTTGACGAGACACGCAAGATAATGAAGATGGTGGCCAAGGGTGGTGATCTGTCGAAGCTGGCGGCGAGGAGGCAGTAGAAGGTCAGTCTTCAGTCTTCAGTCGGCAGTAATAATTCGCAAATCGCAAATCGCAAATCGCAAATATGAACATCATTGACGGAAAACAGACAGCTGCGGAGATAAGGGCCGAGATAGCCGACGCGGTAAACCTGATGAAGAAACGCGGCGAACGCGTGCCACACCTCGCTGCCATACTGGTCGGCAACGACGGCGGAAGCGAAACTTACGTGGCACATAAGGTTAAAGACTGCGAGGAGGTTGGCTTCAGGTCAACACTTATCAGAATGGCGGACACTGTTACCGAACAGGAACTGCTGGCAAAAGTGGCGGAGCTCAATGATGACCCTGAGCTTGACGGACTGATAGTGCAGCTGCCTCTTCCTGATCATATATCTGAAGACAAGGTCATTGAGAATATATCGCCGCTTAAGGACGTCGACGGGTTCCATCCGGTGAATGTAGGTAGGATGGCAGCAGGACTGCCCTCTCTTGTCTCCGCAACACCTGCAGGAATAATGGAACTTCTGAAGAGATACCATATACCCCTCAAGGGGGCAGAGTGCGTGGTTGTGGGAAGAAGCAACATCGTCGGCAGGCCGGTCAGCATCCTGATGTCACAGAAGGGAGTCGATGCCACCGTTACTCTTGTGCACAGCCGCACACGCGATATTGCCGACACCATCAGGAGGGCGGATATCATAATCGCGGCCATCGGACGGCCGGGCTTTATCACTGCTGACATGGTGAAGGAGGGAGCGGTCGTCATCGACGTGGGCACCACCCGCGTGCCGGCACCGGAGACCAAGGCAGGATGGAGACTGAAGGGCGATGTCGACTTCGACAGTGTGGCGCCAAAATGCGCCTATATCACTCCCGTGCCGGGAGGAGTGGGACCCATGACCAGGGTTTCACTTCTGCTCAATACGCTGAAAGCATGCAAGAGGTAATCAAACCTGCAATATCACTCTACTTTGCAGGTAGGCTGACACCGGTGAAATAGAGGTCGTAGCCTCCCTTTCCTCCTGAACGGTCGGATGAAAAAATCAGGAAACTGTTCTCAAATTTAAGATCTGTTCCGAGCACCGGACGGTACTCGTTCGCCGGGCTGTTTATGCCGGGGCCCAGGTTGACCGGTGAACTCCATTTGCCATCGCGGAACACCGAGTAGTACAGGTCAAACCCTCCCAGTCCGCCAGACCTATCCGAGGCAAAAACCATATGCTTCCCCCTGACAAAAGGACACTTGTCGTCATAGGTGCTGTTGATGCTGTCAGCGGGAGCGAGGGTGGCGGCAGGCGCAGCAAACCAATCGTCGATTCCCGTCTCTGCCGGCCTTTCCATCATGTAAATATCAAAGTCGCCCGACCTGTCGGAACAGAAATATGCAGTTCCAAGCGAAGTGCTGAGGCAGAGGTAGGCATCATCGGATGATGAATTGAACACACTTACCGGCACGGGATCACCTATGACAGGCAGGGGGGTGAAAACGGGTACGTAACTGGTGTAGACGATATCCAGACCGCTTGCCGCTGTCATGGTGGCTGCTGCCATGTACTCACGTCCGTTGTAGCCGTTGAAGAACCTGAAGGGACCGAACTCGTTGCCGGTACTGTTGAAGACTGAGACAAGACTGCCAATAAAGGCATCACTGGTCATCTCACCACCCATCATAAACGACCCTGTGGTCTGGCCGAAGTTATACCATATCATGCCCTGCGTCAGGTTGAACTCACCGCCTGAACTGTGACGGTTCGACGAGAAGACCACCGGAAGTGTTGAATTGAGCCGTGAGGCCTCAATATCCATGTTGTAATCGTCAT
>JBHEOU010000049.1:5610-9188 GCA_046260645.1 Bacteroidales bacterium
GTTTCTGAAGGTAGAATTCAGGTTAATTCTAGGGTAATATTTGGTTTGAGGGTAATCTTTTGATCTCAATAGTAAGATGGAATCAGACACCGGATGGTTGCGTCAACATAAAATAAATTTACAATGTGCTGTTTATCATGTTTATAAAAATGACATTCTGTTGATAATTGATTCCTCTTTCAGGTACATAGTACCGATTATGTGTTACATTTGCAGAATATTTTTGGGGAGAATGGAAGAAGAGAAATTCGGTTTTGTGCATGACAGTGAGGTGGGAGAGGTTATTCTCCGGTTTGAGAAGATGCGGAAGAATAAGGCGACTTGTTATTTCGATGTGAATGAGTTTGAGGCTATCATCGATTATTATCTGGAAGGAAATAACCCGGCGCATGCCTTCGAGGCAACATCACTCGCATGTGAGCTCCATCCGAACTCAGTACCTATACTGATAAGGAAGGCACGTGTCATGCTTGAGAAGGGGAGGGCAACGGAAGCGCTGGCCATCGCCAAACGCCTGGAGAACATTGAGCCGGGCAATTATGACATCTACCTTTGCAAGGGGACTGCCCTGGCAATGATGGGCGATATCAACGGGGCCCGGCGTGTCTTCGACCTGGCACTCTCATCCGATTCAGAGGATCAGGAGACAATCCTGTACAGCATCAGTTCGGTGCTGCAGAACCTCAACTACCATGAGGAGATGATACCCTACCTGCACAGGCTCACAGTGCTGGAGCCTGACTTCCCGGCACATGTTTATGACCTGGCCTATGCTTATGACAAGAAGGGCGACCACAGGAGCAGCATAAAGTATTACACTCAATACATCGACGAGGAACCCTGGTCTGACAGCGCATGGTATAATCTCGGCATAATCTATAACAAGACCGGCGATTACGGAAAATCAATTGAGGCCTATGACTACGCTCTTGCCATCAACCCGGAAAACACATTTGCCCTCTTCAACAAGGCTAACATACTGAGCAACCTCGAGAAATACAGCGAAGCAATGGATGTCTACCGCGAGTTTGTTGAGGAGGAGCCTGACAGCCTTGAGGGACTGACATACCTTGCAGAATGCTATGACAAGACCGGTGATGAGGTGATGGCCCGCAAGTATTATACTGAGGCGATAGACATAACCCCTGAATTCCCGGATCCGTGGTACGGCCTCGGCCTGCTCTCGCTGACCAGAAACAGGCCTGCTGAGAGCATCTCACCCCTGAAAAAGGCTATAGAGATCGATGCACAAAACCCTGACTACTGGTTCTCACTGGGCAAGGCTTATGTCATGCTCGGCAATATCAAAGAGGCCGTCAGATGCTACCGTGAGACACTTTTGCTTGACGGTTACTATGACGAGGCGTGGATCGAAATTGGCATAGTGGTCATGATGACCGGTGCATACAAGGGAGCAATACGCATACTTAAAAAGGCGAGACGGATAAGCGGCGACCTGCCCGGAATACACTTCCTGCTTGCATCGGCATACCTCCATACAGGCAACCTGACTGATGCCGCAAGGGCATTGATCAGGGCATCAAGGCTCGATAACGAACTGCTGGAGGAATATGCCGTCCTTCTTCCTGAAGAGAAACTGACCAATGCCATGAAACGACTTTTCAGGAAAACGAATTGATTATGACCAAAGCAGCACAAATTCTTACACATATTCCTGAGAGACCCTCAAAACCAAGAAAGCAGGGACTAACCATGGTGATGGATAAAGGACTGAGCCTGAGGGAGGCGGAGGATTTTGCCTCTGTAGGGAGTGAATACGTTGATTTTGTAAAGCTTGGCTTCGGTACTTCAGTGATCACACCGGATGTCGACAGAAAAATTAAGACCTATCATGATGCCGGGATGACAGTATACTTCGGAGGCACACTCTTTGAAGCATTTGTCATACGTGGCCTCTATAGTGAATATGTTGACCTGCTAAGGGATTCCGGGGTGACAATGGTTGAAGTATCCGACGGGTCTTACGAGTTCGAACACAGCGATAAGCTGAAATACATCAGAAAGCTGTCACAGGAGTTCACCGTCATCTCTGAGGTTGGCTCAAAAAAGAAAAATATTGTCTTTTCACCGGCTCAGTGGGTCGAGATGATGAAGGCAGAACTTGAGGCCGGCTCTGTAAAAGTCATAGCCGAGGCACGCGAATCGGGCACCATCGGAATATATAACGATGACGGATCTGTCAACCTTGATTTGATAAACACCATCTGCAGGGATATAGGCTTCAATAACGTTCTCTGGGAAGCACCTCTGAAACAGCAGCAGGCTTGGTTCATCGTCAACTTCGGGGCCAATGTCAACCTGGGAAACATTGCTCCGAATGAGATTATCGCACTCGAGTCACTGAGGCTCGGGCTGAGGAGCGACACCTTCTTCAGCTTCCTTCCTGAAAGCTTGAAATGAGACTCTTCGGTATCATAGGATATCCCCTCGGACACTCATTCTCTAAGAAACACTTCACTGAAAAATTTGAAAGGGAGTCAATATCCGGTCATGCCTACCGTAAATTCGAACTTTCCGATATAGGGCAGCTGCCAGGACTGCTTGAGAGAGAACCGGATCTCTGCGGGTTCAATGTCACCATCCCCTACAAGATACAGGTAATTGATTTCCTTGATGAGATTGACCCTGTCGCCTCGGAGATTGGCGCCGTCAATACCGTCAGGGTCAGCAGAAGGCAAGGCAGGCCATTCCTCCATGGATTCAATACTGACGCTCCCGCCTTCAGGGAATCGCTTCTCAGAAACCTGATGACCCTTCCCGAATCTGCCCTGGTGCTTGGCACAGGGGGCGCCTCAAAGAGCGTGATACACTCTCTCATCGACCTGAACATCATTGCCATACCAGTGTCGAGGAGTCCTGTGAGAGGTGGTTATTCATATGATGAGCTTCCGGGTGATGTGATAAGTGAGGCAGGATTGATAGTCAATGCAACCCCTGTCGGGATGGCACCTGACATTGATGCCATGCCTCCACTCGATTATAGTTATCTCCGCGACGGCCAGATGCTTTTCGACCTGACCTATAATCCCCGGGTAACTGCATTCCTCGCGGAGGGAGAGGCGCGTGGCTGCCAGACGGTCAACGGAGAGGAGATGTTCCTTGTTCAGGCGGATCTCGCCTGGAACATATGGAACGAGGAGATCAGATAAAAAGGTTTTCCGGATATTCTATCGATGTGAGCGACAGCCCGTGCGCCGGGGCTGACTGACCTGCCAGGCCGCGGTCCTTCCCGTTAAGTATTGCCTCAAAATCTGCCACTGAAATTTTGCCCCTGCCTGCAGGAATCAATGTGCCGACAATAGCCCTGACCATATTTCGCAGAAAACGGTCAGCAGTGATGGTGAAGAGAAGCCTTCCCGGCTCCTCATCCCAGTGCGCATTCGTAACCCTGCAGATATTGGTCTTGTTACCTCCATGCAGCCGGCTGAAGCTTGTGAAATCGCTGTGCCTCAACAGTATCGATGAGGCTGCATTCATCTCTGCCAGGTCAAGCGGCCACGACAACAGCCAGGCGGTGTCCGAGACAAAGGGGTCTTTCACCCTGGTGATTGTATACC
>JBHEOU010000049.1:9389-11054 GCA_046260645.1 Bacteroidales bacterium
ACTTTACCTTCATGATCTTTCTGACTGCAATGTCATCGGGCAGTAGACTGTTCAGGCTGTAAATGAGCTGACCGTCCTCATGAAGGTCATCACGGGCAACATCAAAATGGGCACAGAAGAAGGAAGCATGTACTCCGGTGTCGGTCCTGCCTGCACCTGTCACTGCCGTCTGAGCCGACAGAACCATGCTGAGGGACTTGGCGAGAACACCCTGAACAGTGTTCTTCCCCGGCTGAAGCTGCCAGCCATTGTACGCGGTGCCCCTGAAAGAGAGGTATATGAAATATCTGCTCATGATGCGCTCAAAAAGTAAAGATAACTAAAGAACCTTGCTCCGGTAGCAGCTTTTAACTAAATTGCACGGTTTATAAAACGAACCTATGAGTGAGCCTGTACTGAAACGCGGTTTTGCTAGCGACAACAATTCTGGTGTGCATCCATCCGTCATGAAGGAGATTTTGCGTGTAAACAGGGGGCATGTTGTTGGCTACGGCGACGATCCCTTCACTGACAAGGCGAAGGAGATGCTCAGAAAAGAGCTGGGCGGGGAGGCAGAGATCCATTTTGTCTTTACCGGTACCGGCGCGAATGTACTGGGACTGGCGGGAGTGACCAGTCCCTGGAACTCGGTGATTACGGCTCATACCGCACATATAGAGACAGATGAATGCGGGGCACCCGAGAAATTCACGGGCTGCAAGCTGCTGCCGGTAGACACACCCGATGGCAAACTCAGGCCGGAGATGCTTGACAGGCACATGCATGGCTTCGACTTCGAACACCATAGCCAGCCGGCCGTGATATCCATATCACAGGCTACAGAGATGGGAACAGTATACAGTGTGGCTGAGATCAGGGGCCTGGCAGATTATGCACACCGCCACGGGCTTCTGCTTCACATGGACGGTGCGCGGATAGCAAATGCGGCAGTGACACTGGGTTTGCCGTTCAGAGCCTTCACAACTGACGCAGGCGTTGACCTGCTCTCATTCGGCGGTACCAAAAACGGTATGATGTACGGTGAGGCAGTATGCTTCCTCAGGCCGGGAGTGGCCCCGGGATTCAAATATATCCGCAAGCAGGGCATGCAACTGGCATCCAAGATGAGGTTCATCGGTGCACAGTATACAGCCTACCTGAAAGGCGGACTCTGGAAAAAGTGTGCGGCTCACTCCAACAGCATGGCGCTTGAACTGGAAAAGAGACTGAAGACGGTAAGCGGGGTGAAGATAACCCAGAAGGTAGAGGCAAACGGAATTTTCATTATCATGCCCGGCAAGGCTGCCGAACGCCTCAGAAGGGAGTATTTCTTTTACCCGTGGAACGATCAGATCTCCGAATACCGCCTGATGACCAGCTGGGATACAACTTCAGATGATGTAGAACAGTTCGTTGACAGATTGATAGTTATATTGTCGGAAGAAAGGTAACCTGAAGGTCCAAAGTCCATAAAGTCCTTAAAGTCCAAAGGATTTGGGATTTGAGAATTACGAATTTTACTGCCGACTGAGGACTGCCGACTGCCGACTGAGGACTGCCGACTGATGTGGCGGAGCAGCCCGGAAAAATCACCCCGCAGAGCAGTCCGGAGAGAGAAGCATGCTGTCTCCATAACTGAGAAAACGGTAGCCTTCGGCAAGGGCATGATTATATATATCCCTCCAG
>JBHEOU010000005.1:0-234 GCA_046260645.1 Bacteroidales bacterium
TGGCAGGATCATCGGCGTCAGCCCCGTCATCGACGGCGACGATCACCGTGCCCGACATGGTGAGCGGAGAAGGCAGCCTGTCTGCAAAACTATGCATGTCAAGTCCCTGCGGCGGTTTCCTGAGTGTCAGCACAGCCACCGGCAGCGCATACTCTGCCATGGTCTTCATGCCGGTGATGACCTCGCCTGTCACCACGGCATCAGTGATCAGCCTCAGTGGCACCGAATGATTCT
>JBHEOU010000005.1:244-5103 GCA_046260645.1 Bacteroidales bacterium
GTGGTCAAGCACATCAAGCGGACCAGTGGTCAGGAGGAGGTCTGTCTCGAACCTGACATTGGCAAAGATGGCCTCTGCCACCATCTGGTAATCATGAACATTGACGGGGCTGCTGACCACGATGATATATTTGCTGAGCATCATCTGTCCGGCGCCGAAGAGTGCGCTGAGCACCTTCATACCCTGACCGGGGTAGGTCTTCTTTATGCTGACTATCACCAGGTTATGAGCCACCCCTGCCACAGGCATGTGTAACTCCCGTATCTCCGGAGCTATTGCCAGCTTAATAGGTGCGAAGAAGATCTTTTCTGTTGCCTTTCCCATCCAGGCATCCTCCATGGGGGGTACTCCCACGATGGTGGCCGGGAATATGGCATTTCTGCGGTGAGTGATACAGGTAACATGAAACACCGGGTACATGTCTGAGAGCGAATAGAAGCCTGTGTGGTCACCGAAGGGGCCTTCTGTCACCAGTGGCTCTGACGGGTCAACAAATCCTTCAATGACAATGTCTGAATCCGCAGGCACCCACAGGTCATTTGTAAGACATTTGACCAGTGTTACTCTTTTCCGGCGAAGAAAGGCCGCAAGGAGATACTCACTGATATCTTCAGGCAGTGGTGCCGTGGCGGAATAGGTGTATACCGGGTCGCCTCCCAGGGTCACTGTGACAGGCATTCGCTTTCCGGTCTCTTTCCATGCTTCAAAATGGCGCGAGCCGGTCTTGTGGCGGTGCCAGTGCATGCCGGTGATGTCGCTGCCCATGATCTGCATACGGTACATCCCCAGGTTGGGCCTGCCCGTAAGCGGGTGCCTGGTGTGTACCAGGGGCAGGGTGATAAACCTTCCTCCGTCATGAGGCCAGCATTTGAGCACGGGAAGGATGCCCAGATCAGCTACGGGCTCCACCACCTCCTGGCACTCACCCCTGCCTCTTTTCTTTCGTGTCACCAGCCTGAGCAGGCTGAACATCTGCGGAAGGCGGGCCAGCCTGGTTGAAAGTCTGCGAGACTGGCTCAGCGACTCAATAAGCGAGAATATCTCCGCTCCGGCGTCGTCAAGGGTACCCCGGCCTATAGCTGCTGCCATGCGGTCATCAGAGGCAAAGGCGTTTATCAGAAGAGGGAAGGCGGTACCGGTATCCTCAAAGAGAAGGGCTTTGCCCCCGTTTTTGACCATACGGTCAGCAATCTCGGTGATCTCAAGCACAGGATCAACGCGACATTTAACACGAGCCAGATCGCCGCGTGATTCAAGAAAGCTTACAAAATGGGCCAGGCCGTTGAACGACATTGAGAGGCAGATTTATACAAATATAAAACAAAAAACTCCGCCTGCGCGGAGTTTTTCTGTGCATTGATTGTCGCAGCGGCTATTCGCAGCCGTATACGGCGTTGTTTCCAAGCTCCTCTTCAATGCGAAGGAGCTGATTATATTTTGCAATGCGGTCAGTGCGGCTGAGTGAGCCGGTCTTGATCTGGCCCGAGTTTACTGCCACAGCCACATCAGCGATGGTTGAGTCTTCTGTCTCACCCGAACGGTGTGAGATTACTGTTGTGTAGCCTGCCCTGTGAGCCATCTCAATGCAGTTGAGCGTCTCAGTCAGTGTGCCTATCTGGTTCAGCTTGATCAGGATGGAGTTGGCGCAACCTTCAGCAATACCCTTCTCGAGGTACTGTACATTGGTCACGAAGAGGTCGTCACCCACGATCTGTATCTTTGATCCGAGCTGCCTGGTATGGAGCTTCCAACCATCCCAGTCACCCTCGCTCATTCCATCTTCTATAGAGTCAATGATCGGGTACTTTTTAACCAGTGAGGTGAGGTAGTCAGCCTGTTGTGCCGGGGTGAGCTTCTTCCCGTTTTTGCCTTCGAACTTGGAATAGTTATAGACGCCGTTCTCAAAGAATTCGCTTGCAGCGCAGTCGAGAGCGATGGTAACATCCGTCACGGGAGTATAGCCTGCATTTGAGATAGCTTCGATGATGCTGTCAAGGGCATCTTCCGTTCCCTTCAGTTTTGGCGCGAAGCCACCCTCATCGCCTACGGCAGTGCTGAGACCGCGCTCCTTGAGCACCTTCTTGAGAGAGTGGAACACCTCGGCGCCCATCCTTAGTCCTTCAGCAAATGTAGTGGCGCCTCTGGGACGAATCATGAATTCCTGGAATGCTATGGGAGCATCGGAATGCGAGCCGCCGTTGATGATATTCATCATCGGGACGGGGAGCACGCGTGCATTGGTTCCGCCGATATACCTGTAAAGAGTCAGGCCGTGATATGCTGCTGCCGCTTTGGCACACGCCAGTGAGACACCGAGAATGGCATTGGCTCCAAGGGTGCTCTTTGTAGGCGTGCCGTCAAGATCAATCATCTTCTGGTCTATGGCTAACTGGTTAGTTACATCCATGCCTGCTATATCTTCAGCAATGACACTGTTGACATTATAAACCGCCTTCAGGACACCCTTGCCCAGGTAGCGGTTTTTATCGCCGTCTCTCAGCTCGATGGCCTCGTTTTCGCCTGTTGATGCTCCGGAAGGCACTGCTGCCCTGCCTATGGCACCGCTTGCCGTTACAACTTCCACCTCGACGGTGGGATTTCCCCTTGAATCAAGAATCTCTCTTGCATGAACACTAATAATTTGACCCATTGTCTTTTAAATTTAATTTTTGATAATCTGCAATTTACAAAAAAAAGGGATATGGCCCTGAAGACGATATCCCTCGGTATAAGAGCATATTCTGCTATTCCTTTGTATCGTCTTCAGGAGCGTTATCTTCCGGTGCGTCCTCGGGTGCAGCATCAGGTGCTTCCTCAGGTGCTTCCTTTGGTGCGGCCTCTGGTGCAGCACTCTCCTTTGCAGCCGGTGCCTTTGCAGCCGGTGCCTTTGCAGCCGGTGCCTCAGTGGCGGTAACGGCTTCGGTTTTCTTCTTCGGGCTGCGGCGGCGACGTGTTGTCTTGGCCTTGCCACCTTCACCTGCCAGCATGTTCTCATTGAAGTCGACGAGTTCAATGATGCACATCTCGGCGGAGTCACCCAGGCGGTTTCCCAGCTTCAGTATGCGTGTATATCCTCCCGGCCGGCTTGCGATGCGCGGAGCCACCTCCCTGAAGAGCTCGGATACGGCAGCCTTATTTTCAATATAACTGAATACCACCCTGCGTGAGTGTGTTGAATCATCCTTTGATTTTGTAATGAGTGGTTCAACGTATGTCCTCAGTGCACGCGCCTTGGCGTTAGTTGTGGTAATACGCTTGTGAAGAATGAGTGATGATGCCAGGTTGGCCATCATTGCTTTCCTGTCGGCGCTTTTTCTTCCAAGGTGGTTTATAGAATTTAAATGTCGCATTTCTCTCTGTCCTTACCTGTTATTAATCTTTGTCGAGTTTATATTTTGCCACATCCATCCCGAATGAGAGGTTCATTGTCTCAAGAAGCTCGTCGAGTTCGGTAAGCGACTTCTTGCCGAAGTTGCGAAACTTAAGGAGGTCATTCTTGTTGAACTTGACAAGGTCGCCCAGTGACTCAACCTCTGCTGCCTTAAGGCAGTTGAGGGCTCTCACCGAGAGGTCAAGGTCAACGAGCTTGGTCTTAAGCAGCTGACGCATGTGGAGTATCTCCTCATCGAACTCCTCATTGGCCATTTTATCTTCATAGTCAATGGTGATCTTGTCTTCCGAGAAGAGCATGAAGTGGTATATCAGGATCTTGGCTGCCTCCTTGAGAGCATCTTTCGGATGTATTGATCCGTCAGTAGTGATCTCGAGGATAAGCTTCTCATAGTCAGTCTTCTGTTCGACCCTGTAGTTCTCTATGGAATACTTAACGTTCTTTATGGGGGTGAAGATTGAGTCTACGGCTATGATACCGAACTCTGCCTCTGCAGGCTGGTTTTCCTCTGCCGGGACATATCCCCTGCCCTTATTGATATTCAGTTCGATCTGCAATTTGACATCCGGTTCCATACGGCAGACCACCAGTTCGGGGTTAAGTACCTCGAAGCTGCTGAGCGAGTTATTGAGGTCACCCGCTTTAAAGGCCTCCTGTCCGGACAGTTTGACCACTATCTTTTCATTGTCGACATCTTCAACCATCCTTCTGAAACGGATCTGTTTCAGGTTCAGGATAATCTCTGTGACATCTTCCATGACTCCGGTGATGGTTGAGAACTCATGGTCAACGCCCTCTGCCTTGATGGTTGTAATGGCAAATCCTTCGAGTGATGAGAGAAGAATTCTTCTAAGGGCATTACCTACGGTTATGCCATAGCCGGGTTCAAGCGGGCGGAATTCGAATTTTCCGTACTGGTCGTCCGCTTCCAGTAATATTACTTTGTCAGGTTTCTGGAATGCTAATATGGCCATATGAATTGTATTACTTAATTACTTGGAATATAGTTCAACGATAAGCTGTTCCTTGAAATTTTCAGGAATTTCAGAACGTTCAGGGACACTCATGTACTTCCCGGCCATCTGTGTTTCATCCCATTCGAGCCATGCCAGTTTTGAGCGGCGGTTTGAGTCAAGGCATTCAACGATTGTCTCGAGCGATTTTGATTTTTCGCGTACTCCGATAATATCACCGGGGCGCAGGAGGAATGAAGGTATGTTCACAACGTTTCCGTTGACAGTTATATGGCGGTGAGATACCAGCTGACGTGCAGCCGGTCTTGAGGGAGCCACACCCAGGCGGTAGACCACGTTATCAAGCCGTGACTCGAGCATCTGAAGCAGCACGAGGCTTGTGATTCCCGTTTGCGAGGCTGCCTTCTCGAAGAAATTGCGGAACTGGCGCTCAAGGAGGCCGTAGGTATATTTCACCTTCTGCTTCTCGCGGAGCTGTACACCGTATTCAGAGG
>JBHEOU010000005.1:5113-13536 GCA_046260645.1 Bacteroidales bacterium
TTCCTGGAGCAGTAGACTTTCTATTTAAAGCACACTTGTCACTATAACATCTATCGGCTTTTAAAAATAATTTTTGTCCTTCTCTACGGCATAATCGACACGATGGTCCTGTATATCTTGCCATTTAATTGTAATGTTAATCGTTTTTATATTATATAAGAGGCTTTTAAACTCTTCTGCGTGAAGGCGGACGGCATCCGTTGTGAGGCATAGGTGTGACATCAATTATCTCTGTCACCTCCACGCCGTTGTTGGAAATGGCGCGTATGGCTGATTCACGGCCTGATCCGGGTCCTTTGACATAAACCTTAACCTTGCGGAGGCCGAGTTCATAAGCAGTCTTGGTGCACTCTTCCGATGCCATCTGTGCGCTGCATAGGGAGTGTTCTTTTTGGAACCCCTGAAGCCCATTTTGCCGGCCGATGCCCATGATATCACCTGCCCGGAGCTGTTTGTGAGGCTGATGATTATATTATTGAATGATGAATGAACGTGGGCCTGTCCCACGGGTTCAACTTTTACGACCTTCTTCTTTAACGTCCCAGTCTTCTTTGCCATATGTTAATTATTTAGTAGCTTTTTTCTTGTTAGCGACGGTCTTCTTGCGGCCCTTGCGGGTACGGGCATTGTTTTTGGTGCTCTGGCCCCTCACCGGAAGTCCGATTCTGTGACGGATACCGCGATAGCATCCGATATCCATCAGTCGTTTGATGTTAAGTTGCGTTTCGGAGCGTAGTTCACCTTCGAGCTTATAGTTTTCGGAAAGGATCTGACGGATAGCGTTAATGTTATCATCATTCCACTCTTCTACTTTCTTGTCGCGGTCAACGCCTGCCCTGTCGAGCACTTTCTGTGCCGTGCTCCGTCCGACGCCATAGATATAAGTAAGAGCCACTTCGCCCTGCTTATTCCTTGGTAGGTCTACCCCATTAATACGTGCCATATACCTCTTTTAATTTGAAGTGCAAAGTTAATCAAATTTATCCCTGCCTCTGCTTGAACTTGGGATTTTTCTTATTTATCACATACAGGCGCCCTTTCCTCCTCACAATCTTGCAGTTGGCCGAGCGCTTTTTTATTGATGCTCTTACTTTCATCGCAGTGGTTTTTCTATTTAAATCTAAATGTTATTCTTCCTTTGGTAAGGTCATAGGGCGACATTTCAACCTTCACTTTATCACCTGGCAGGATTTTAATGTAATGCATTCTCATCTTGCCGGAGATGTGTGCGGTGATTATATGTCCGTTTTCGAGCCTGACTCTGAACATCGCGTTTGAGAGCGCCTCGATGATCGTTCCGTCAATCTCTATTGATGGTTGTTTGGCCATATTCTTACCTTTTTTTTAATACTTCTTCTATAAACTCAAATGTTGTGAGCAGGTCGGCTTTATCGTCCCTGACCGCAACAGCGTATTCAAAATGTGCCGACGGTTTGCCGTCACCTGTTCTGACAGTCCACCCGTCACTCTGGACGCGTGTGTTTTTAGTACCCATATTGATCATTGGTTCTATGCATATGACCAGGTTCCTATCAAGTCTCGTGCCAGAGCCGCGATGCCCGAAATTGGGCACCTCAGGTCCTTCGTGGAGGTGCTTTCCGAGGCCGTGACCGACCAGTGTGCGGACCACGGAGTAGCCCCCGTTCTCAGCCGTGGTCTGCACGGCATGAGAGATGTCTCCCACGCGGTTGCCTGTCACGGCTTCCCTTACTCCTGCCTCAAGTGAAGCCTGGGTATATTCGAGAAGGCGCAGGATCTCCGGCTTAACCTCACCCACCGCAAAAGTGTAGGCGCTGTCGCCGTAGTAACCATTCAGCACAACCCCGCAGTCGACCGAAATTATGTCGCCCTCCTTCAGGATGTAGTCTGACGGTATCCCGTGTACCACTTCGTCATTAACAGATGTGCAGAGCGTGTTGGGAAAACCGGCATAACCCTTGAACCCGGGCAGCGCGCCGTGATCGCGAATGAAGGTCTCGGCAATGCTGTCAAGCTTGAGGGTTGTGACCCCCGGCCTGATGTGTCCGGCTACTTCCGCAAGAGTCCGTGAGACCAGCAAATTGCTCTCCCTCAGTAACTCTACTTCCGCATCCGTCTTAATATATATCATCAAAGAACGTAAACAATTACATAGCCGACACGGCTCCGGTCCTGCCCTTAACGCGGCCTGACTTCATGAGGCCGTCATAGTGGCGCATAAGCAGATGGCTTTCAATCTGCTGAAGAGTGTCAAGCACAACGCCCACGAGAATGAGGAGCGAGGTGCCGCCGAAGAACTGTGCAAACTCACCGCTGACGCCAAGATTGACGGCGAAGGCGGGGAGGATGGCTATTAAAGCCAGGAATATAGAACCGGGCAGTGTAATGCGTGACATGATGCTGTCAATGAACTCGACAGTCTTGCGGCCTGGTTTGATCCCCGGGATGAACCCTCCGTTCTTCTTCATGTCTTCTGCCATCTGCACCGGGTTTATTGTCACCGCGGTATAGAAATAGGTGAAGAGGACAATGAGAATTGCGGTCACCAGGTTATACCAGAAACCGTACATGTTGGTAAAGGCCACCACGAACCCTGATCCGCCTTCGCTGAAACCGGCCAGGATAATGGGCAGCATCATGATCGCCTGGGCGAAGATGATAGGCATTACACCTGCCGCGTTCACCTTGAGGGGTATATACTGTCTCACGCCGCCGTATTGCTTGTTGCCCACGATGCGTCTGGCATACTGGACCGGAATGCGGCGGGTGCCCTGCACCAGCAGCACTGAACCTACTATCACTGCGTAGAGGAAGACCATCTCTATCAGGAGAGCCACAAGGCCTCCCGAGCCGTTGATACGCGTTCCTGCCTCAAATACGAATGCGACCGGGAAGCGGGCAATGATACCCACCATTATTATCAATGAGATACCGTTTCCTATTCCCTTGTCTGTGATCCTTTCACCGAGCCACATGACAAAAATTGTTCCTGCCGTCAGTATGACCACCGAGGAAAACTGGAAGAAAAATCCCTGGAGCACAAAGGCCTCAGGAGGCAGTATGGCGTGAAGGTTGGCAAGGTATGTCGGGGCCTGAAGTACGAGAATGGCTACCGTAAGATACCTTGTATACTGGTTCATCTTGCGCCTGCCGCTCTCACCCTCCTTCTGCAGTTTCTGGAAATAGGGGAAGACTATGCCGAGCAGCTGTATGACGATAGATGCGGAGATGTAGGGCATTATACCCAGAGCGAAGATGGAGGCCTGTGAAAAGGCTCCGCCGGAGAACATATCGAGCAGCCCCATGATACCACTGGAGGTTTGACTCTGCAGGGCCTGAAGCATCGAGGGATCGACACCGGGAAGAGTTATATATTTACCCAGACGGTAGAGTGCAACTATAGCAAGTGTGTAGAAGATCCGGGCTCTCAGATCTTCTATCTTAAATATATTCTTTATAGTCTGTATAAATTTCATGCCTTACAGTTTAACTGCGGTTCCCTGATTAGCTTCTATTGCTGCCTGTGCTGACTTACTGAAAGCGTGGGCATGGACCTCGAGCTTCTTTGAGAGCGTACCCTTGCCGAGGATCTTTACCAGTGCGTTCTTGTTGATCAGGCCTGCCGTCAGCAGTGTCTGGAAGTCAATAAGTTCAGTCTTCAGCTTGCCGGCAAGGCTTTCGAGGGTACTAAGGTTAATGCCTTTGTACTCAACGCGGTTGATATTTTTGAAGCCCGACTTCGGTACTCTTCTCTGGAGGGGCATCTGGCCACCTTCAAAGCCAACTTTCTTGCTGTATCCTGAGCGTGACTTGGCCCCCTTATGGCCGCGTGTAGATGTGCCGCCGTGTCCTGAACCCTCGCCCCGTCCGATACGCTTTTCTCTTTTCACCGATCCGGGGGCCGGTTTTAAATTGCTTAAATCCATTGTGAAATATCTAATGCTGTTAATACCTTATAGTTTCTCCACCTTCACCAGGTGTTTCAGCTTATTGACCATACCCATTATCTGGGGCGAGTCATCGTGCTCAACTGTCTGGTGCATCTTCTTTATACCCAGTGCCGCGAGCATTCTCTTCTGATTCTCGGGCTGGCCTATCTTGCTCTTAAACTGGGTTATTCTGATTCTTGCCATTATCATCAATATTACTAACCGTTAAACACTTTTTCCAATGTCACGCCCCTGTGGTCAGCCACGGTGCTGGCATCACGCAGTTCAAGCAGAGCGGCTATGGTAGCCTTGACCAGGTTGTGCGGGTTTGACGAGCCCTTTGACTTTGCAAGCACGTTCTTCACTCCCACGCTCTCAAGGACGGCACGCATAGCGCCTCCGGCCTTGATACCTGTACCTTCGGTAGCGGGTTTGATGAAGACGTAGGCGCCGCCAAACTTGCCGTACTGCTCATGAGGTATGGTGCCTTTGTGCACCGGTACCTTGATGAGGTTTTTCTTGGCATCCTCAATTCCTTTTGCTATGGCGGTGGTGACTTCACTTGCCTTACCCAGGCCATGGCCCACTATGCCCTTCTCATCGCCTACGACGACGATGGCCGAGAAGCTGAAGGTACGGCCTCCCTTGGTCACTTTGGTTACTCTGTTGATGCTTACCAGCCTGTCGGTAAGTTCAAGATCACTGTTCTTTACTCTCTTTGTTGCGTATGCCATACTGATTAGAATTTTAAGCCGCCTTCGCGTGCTCCGTCAGCTAATGATTTCACTCTGCCATGATACTGGTACCCGCTTCTGTCAAAGACGACGTTTTCAATGCCCTTCTCCTTGCATACCGCGGCCAGGCGCTTGCCTACCATGACTGCCAGCTCGCTCTTCTTCGCGGCGACGGAGGCTAACTCCTTCTCCCTTGAAGAGGCTGATGCCAGCGTCAAACCGTTGACATCGTCAATAGCCTGAGCGTATATCTGTTTGTTGCTGCGGTATACCGAAATCCTGGGTTTCCCGGGGGTTCCCTTTATCCGCTTGCGGATCCTCATTTTAATCTTTTCTCTCTTTTCTGTCTTTGTTATCGCCATGACTTCAATCTTTAATCATGTTAAACACCAGCCGATTTACCGGCCTTTCTTCTGAGTTGTTCACCCACGAATTTGATACCCTTGCCTTTGTACGGCTCCGGCGGACGCAGTGACCTTATCTTGGCCGCGATGTGACCGATGAGCTGCTTGTCAATGCTTGTGAGGGTGATAACAGGGTTACTCCTCTTTTCGGTCTTGGTTTCAACCTTGATCTCCTGCGGCAGTTCCATGATAATATCATGCGAATAACCGAGGCTCATCTCAAGCTGCTGGCCCTTTGCCTCAGCGCGGTAACCGACACCCACCAGTTCAAGATCCTTCCTGTAGCCTTGTGAGACCCCCATAACCATGTTGTCTATGAGAGACCTGTACAGGCCGTGAAGTGATTTGAGACGCTTCTCGTCATTAGGCCTTGAAAGGGTGATCACACTATTCTCAACCTCCACCCTGATGTCGCTGTCAACCTTCTGTGACAGTGTTCCCAGAGGGCCTTTAACACTGACCATGTTGGCGTCGTCAATGGTGATCGTGACGCCTGATGGCAGGTTTACAGGTAATTTTCCTATTCTTGACATTTAACCTCCTCCTGTTTAATAGACATAACATATAACTTCACCCCCGACATTCTCTTTCGCTGCCTCCTTCTCGGTCATAAGGCCGTGTGAGGTTGAAAGAATGGCTATTCCCAGTCCGTTCAGGACTCTCGGGAGTTCATCTACACCAGCATAACGTCTGAGGCCGGGACGGCTCACCCTCTGTATCGACTTGATAGCCGGCAGCTTGGACTTGGGATGGTACTTGAGGGCTATCTTGATCTTGCCCTGGAGCTCATCATCAATGAACTTATAGCTGAGGATATATCCCTTGTCATAGAGTATCCTGGTGATATCCTTTGTCAGACCGGAAGCCGGTGTCTCAACCACTTTATGTCCGGCTTTCATGGCATTTCTTACCCTGGTAAGAAAATCTGCTATTGGATCTGTCATCTTATATTATGATTTTATGTTTATATCTCGTCGGGTTGTTACCAGCTTGCTTTTCTTACACCGGGGATGAGGCCTTGTGATGCCATCTCCCTGAAGGTGATTCTGCTGACGCCAAACTGTCTCATGTAACCTCTGGGTCTGCCGGTGAGCTTGCACCTGTTGCGCTGCCTGATGGGGCTTGAGTCACGCGGCAGCTGGCTCAGTGCAATATAGTTGCCTTCAGCTTTGAGCTCAGCCCTTTTGGCGGCGTATTTTTCAGCAAGTTTAACTCGTTTGACCTCGCGGGCTTTCATTGATTCCTTAGCCATATTCCGATCTGTTTACTTGTTTTTAAAAGGTATTCCGAATTCTTTGAGAAGGGCATAGGCCTCTTCGTCGCTCTTTGCGGTAGTGACGAACGTAATCTGCAGACCCATGATCTTGGCGATCTTATCGATGTCAATCTCAGGGAATATGATCTGTTCGGTAATACCGAGGGTATAATTCCCGCGTCCGTCGAGTTTCGCCCCAACGCCCTTGAAGTCGCGTATGCGCGGCAGGGCCACTGAGATGAGTCTCTCAAGAAACTCATACATGCGTTCCTGGCGGAGTGTCACCATGACACCGATGGGCATTGCTTTCCTGAGCTTGAAGTTTGATATGTCCTTCTTGGAGATTGTCTGTACCGCCTTTTGTCCGGCGATGTCAGAGACCTCTTTCTGGCCCATCTCAAGGAGTTTCTTGTCGGCAATTGCCTGGCCGAGTCCCTGGTTGATCACTATCTTTTCAAGCCGGGGCACCTGCATCACAGTCGTGTAGTTGAACTGTTTCATCAGTGCTGGCGTGATCTCACTCTTGTATCTGGTCTTTAAAGCAGGCGTATACATTACTTGATCTCCTCTCCTGATTTTTTGGCATAACGCACAAGTTTGTTCTTATCATTCAGCCGGCGGCCGATGCGTGTCGGCTTGCCGCTGGCCGGGTCAACGGCCATGAGGTTGGAAAGATGCACGGGTGCCTCTTTTTTGAGGATTCCTCCCTGCGGTGCCTTGGCGTTGGGTTTGGTATGCTTTGATACCAGGTTTACCCCTTCCACCAGGGCTTTGTTCTTATCCCTGTTTACCTCGAGGACACGACCTTTCTGTCCTTTGGATTCACCGGCAATGACAGCCACTGTGTCTCCTTTCTTGATGTGTAATTTCTTCTGCATCGGGTGTCAGTTTATAAATTATAACACTTCAGGTGCAAGTGAGACGATCTTCATGTATTTGTCTCTCAGTTCTCTGGCCACAGGGCCGAAGATGCGCGTTCCGCGTACCTCGTCTGTGTTGGTCAACAGAACCACGGCGTTGTCGTCAAAGCGGATATAGGAACCGTCAGCGCGGCGTATCTCCTTCTTGGTTCTTACCACCACGGCCTTGCTCACTGTGCCTTTCTTTGCTTCACCTGAGGGAAGGGCGCTTTTAACGGAGACGACAATCTTGTCACCGACGCTTGCATACCTCTTCTTACTTCCGCCTAGCACCCTGATGCAAAGGACCTCCTTAGCACCTGTGTTATCGGCTACAGTCAACCTGCTTTCCTGCTGTATCATAATTACTTAGCTCTTTCAATTATTTCCACCAATCTCCAGGCTTTGTTCTTGCTGAGAGGCCTGGTCTCCATTATGCGCACCGTATCACCGATGTTACAGGTGTTCTCCTCATCGTGAGCCATGAGCTTCTTCGTTTTGTTGACGAACTTGCCATAGATAGGATGTTTTACCTTTCTGCGGATGGCAACGACAATAGATTTGTCCATCTTGTTGCTGACGACAACACCTGTACGTTCTTTTCTAAAATTCCTTTCTTCCATGCTGATAGCGGCTATTTTGTTTTATCATTCATCTCTCTCCTGTGCTTCTCTGTCATAAGCCTGGCAATTGTTTTCCTGCTCTCCTTGATCTTCTGTGGGTTTTCAAGAGGGGAAATTGCGTGGTTAAGTTTCATGCGCACGAGACTGGTCTTCTCGTCAATACGTTCGAGAAGCTCCTGGTTGCTTAATTCTCTTATCTCTGAACTTTTCATCACTCTTATTCTTTATTACTCTGCAAAATCACGGCGTACAATGAACCTGGTTGCTACAGGCAGTTTCTGCGCTGCAAGGCGCAGAGCCTCCTTGGCCACGTCAAAGGGCACGCCCTCTGCTTCAATGATGATCCGTCCGGGGGTTACCGGTACGACAAAGCCTTCAGGTGCACCTTTACCTTTACCCATACGTACCTCTGCAGGTTTCTTTGTTATGGGTTTGTCAGGGAAGACGCGGATCCATATCTGGCCCTCACGTTTCATGTGACGGGTGACAGCCTGGCGTGCAGCCTCAAGCTGGCGGCCGGTGATCCATGCCTCCTCAAGGTTTTTGATGCCAAATGATCCGAATGCCAGCTGATTGCCTCTCTGGGCATTGCCTTTCATC
>JBHEOU010000005.1:13546-20738 GCA_046260645.1 Bacteroidales bacterium
CACCGGCCGGAGCCTTGCTTCCCTTGGCGCTTTTGGCGGCGATATTGGGGCTCAGGTCACGCTTGCCATATACTTCGCCGTTGCAGATCCACACCTTGATGCCGACAAGACCCACTTTTGTGAGAGCTTCGGCGAGGGCGTAGTCGATATCAGCGCGGAATGTATGAAGCGGTATCCTGCCGTCCTTGTAGCTCTCGCTACGGGCCATTTCGGCGCCACCGAGCCTGCCTGAGATAACCACCTTGATGCCTTCGGCGCCCATGCGCATGGTTGAGGCAATGGCCATCTTGATGGCACGGCGGTAAGATATCTTACCCTCCACCTGGCGTGCAATGTTGCCGGCAACAATGGCTGCGTCAAGCTCCGGACGCTTAACCTCGAAGATGTTTATCTGAACCTCTTTCTTGGTGATCTTCTTGAGCTCCTCCTTCAGTTTGTCAACCTCCTGGCCGCCTTTCCCGATGATGATACCGGGGCGTGCCGTATTGACTGTGACGGTGATGAGCTTAAGGGTGCGTTCAATAATAATCTTTGAAAGACTGGCCTTGGCAAGCCTGGCATTCAGGTATTCCCTGATCCTGGTGTCTTCAACGAGCTTGCTTGAGAAGTCGCTGCCACCATACCAGTTTGAGTCCCATCCCTTGATGATACCTACTCTGTTGCCTATCGGATTAACTTTTTGTCCCATTTTTTACTTTGAAATGTTTTCAACTTCCTGTTTCCTGCTACCCAGCTCAAGGGTTATATGGTTTGATCTCTTGCGTATGCGGTAGGCCCTTCCCTGGGGGGCAGGCCGGATACGGCGCAGTATGCGGCCGTTGTCAACCTGTACCTCCTTGACGTAGAGATTGCTCTCTTCAAGGCGCACGCCTTCATTCTTTGCCTGCCAGTTGGCAATAGCTGAGAGAAGGAGTTTCTCTACCCTGCGTGAAGCTTCCTGCTTGCTGAACTTCAGGATATCAAGGGCCTTGTTGATCTCCTGACCCCTGATCAGGTCTGTCACCAGCCTCATCTTGCGCGGTGAGGTGGGGACATTGCGAAGAACGGCCCCCGTTCTCTCTTTTGCGGCTTCCTTCCTGGCGCCGGCGCTTATTCTTTTTCTTGCACCCATTTCTGATTTTTTTCAGTTGTTACGATACATTACCCTATTTCTGTTTTCCACCATGACCGCGGAAGGTGCGGGTAGGGGCAAACTCACCCAGCTTGTGACCTACCATGTTCTCGGTAATGTAAACAGGTATGAATTTGTTTCCGTTATGCACTGCCAGAGTGTGTCCCACAAAGTCGGGAGAGATAACTGATCTTCTTGACCAGGTCTTGATCACAGTTTTCCTGCCACTGTCATTCATTGTATCCACCTTTTTGCCCAGGTGGAGATCGATGAAGGGGCCTTTTTTAATAGATCTGCTCATCGTATCAATTATTTTTTCCTTCTTTCAATTATATGCTTGTTCGAATACTTGGTACGGCTCCTTGTCTTGAAGCCCTTGGCTGGCATGCCGCTGCGTGAGCGCGGATGGCCTCCCGAGGCTCTTCCTTCACCTCCGCCCATGGGGTGATCAACCGGGTTCATTGCAACACCCCTGGTTCTTGGCCTGCGGCCCAGCCAACGCTTGCGTCCCGCCTTGCCTGATTTCTCCTGGTTGTGGTCGGAGTTTGAAACGGTACCGATGGAGGCGCGGCATGTGGTAAGCACCATCCTTGTCTCACCCGAGGGGAGTTTGATGGTGGCATACTTGCCGTCACGGGCAGCCAGCTGAGCAAATGTACCTGCACTGCGGGCCATTGCTGCACCCTTGCCGGGCTTGAGCTCAATGGCGTGGATAATAGTTCCGAGAGGTATGTCCTCAAGGAACAGGGTGTTGCCAATCTCCGGCGTCGCCGTCTTACCTGACATCACCTCCTGCCCGGCCTTCAGTCCTGTGGGAGCAATGATATACCGCTTCTCTCCGTCTGCATAGGTGAGAAGGGCGATCCTTGCCGACCGGTTGGGATCATATTCCACGGAGGTCACGGTGGCTGCTACGCCGTCCTTGTTCCTCCGGAAATCGATCACACGGTACATCCTCTTGTGGCCGCCGCCGATGTACCTCATGGTCCGTCTCCCGTCAACGTTCCTTCCTCCTGTCTTTTTCAGCGGCGCGAGCAGGGATTTCTCCGGCGTGCCACGGGTCACCTCCTCAAAGGAACTCATGACTTTATGTCTCTGGCCTGGTGTTACAGGCTTGATCTTTCTGACTGCCATAATATTTTAAATGTTGCTGTAAAAATCAATTGTCTCCCCTTTTGAGAGAGTCACAACAGCCTTTTTGGTAGCTGATGTACGACCCTTCATCATACCTGACTTGGTATACCGGCTCTTGGTCTTGCCGCCGTAGTTGATGGTGTTAACAGCCTCAACGTTAACGCCGTAGAGATCCTCAACTGCCTTTTTTATCTGCAGCTTGTTGGCCTTACGCGACACCAGAAAACCATACCGGTTGAATTTCTCGCCCTGGCTGGTCATTTTCTCTGTAACTATGGGTTTAAGTAATATTTCCATCTCAGTTCCTGGTTTTAAAATGTTGACTGTAAAACATCAACTGCGCTCTCCATAAGCACCAGAGTTGAAGCTTTCATAATGTTGTAAGTATTTAAATCACTGATAGTTATAACTTCAACTCCCTGCAAATTTCGAGATGACAAATATATGTTTTTATTTTGTTCCGATAAAACAAACAGTGATTTTTTATTCATGATGTTGAGGTTTGAGCTCATCCCGGCCATTTTTGTTGTTTTGGGAGCCTCGAATGAAAAATCCTCAAGAACGATGATTTTGTTCTCTTTTGCCTTATAGGAGAGGGCTGACTTTCTGGCCAGCTGTTTCACCTTTTTATTAAGCTTGAACCCGTAGAATCTGGGCCTGGGGCCGAAGATACGCCCTCCGCCGCGGAACTCGGGGTTCTTGATGCTTCCGAAACGGGCTGTTCCGGTGCCTTTCTGTTTCTTGATCTTGCGGGTGCTTCCCGTGATCTCGGCGCGTTCCTTTGTTTTGTGCGTACCCTGTCTCTGGCTGGCCAGATACTGTTTGGTATCAAGGTAGATAGCGTGATCATTGGGTTCAATGCCGAAGATGGTCTCATTGAGATTGACCTTTCTTCCGGTCTCTTTGCCTTCTATGTTAAATACTGCTACTTCCATTACTTTGTTATTATTACGTAACCACCTTTGGGGCCTGGTACGGCACCTTTAACGAGGAGCAGGTTTGATTCGGGGAGTATCTTAACGACTCTCAGTTCTGTCTCCTGCATTTTTCCGCCGGTGCGTCCTGCCATACGCATGCCTTTCATGACTCTTGAAGGCCATGATGAGGCGCCCAGTGAACCGGGAGCCCTGAGCCTGTCATGCTGGCCGTGGGTTGACCCGCCGACACCGCTGAAACCGTGGCGCTTGACAACGCCCTGGAAGCCCTTGCCCTTGGTCCATCCTCTTACATCAAGAAATACATCACCATTGAAAAGATCGACAGTGATGACATCGCCTGTCTTGTATTTGCCGTCCTCAAATCCTGAGAACTCGGCAATCTTTCTCTTGGGGCCGGTTCCGGCCTGCTTGAAATGTCCTATCTCAGCCTTGTTGCTCGACTTTTCCCTTTTATCTCCAAAGCTCAGCTGAAGTGCTGCATAACCGTCCTTATCCACAGTCTTGATCTGTGACACTACACACGGGCCCACTTCCAGCACTGTGCACGGAATGTTCTTTCCGTTATCATCGAAGACGGAGGTCATTCCAACCTTTTTTCCTATTAATCCCTGCATAATTCAGTATTTTACCGGTTTCACACTTTTATTTCCACTTCAACCCCGCTCGGAAGCTCCAGCTTCATCAGAGCATCAATGGTTTTGGGTGTTGAGCTGTATATGTCAAGCAGGCGCTTGTACGATGACAGTTGGAACTGCTCTCTTGACTTCTTGTTCACGAACGGTGAACGAAGCACCGTATAAATTCTCTTGTGGGTGGGCAGCGGTATAGGGCCGCTGACTACTGCACCCGTCGATTTGACTGTCTTGACAATCTTTTCAGCCGACTTGTCGACCAGGTTATGATCGTAAGACTTCAGTTTGATGCGGATTTTCTGACTCATCTTTTTTAAAGAATTTTTCCTGTTGTTACTTCAATAATTTTCTTCGACAATTCTGCAGGCACCTCTTCAAAATGTGAGAACTCCATTGTGGATGTTGCTCTTCCCGAGGTAAGGGTCCGAAGTACTGTAACGTATCCGAAGTTTTCTGCCAGAGGTACTTTTGCCCTGATAACCCTTGCACCTGCTTTCGATTCCATACCTTCCACCTTGCCTCTTCGCTTGTTGAAGTCGCCCACGACGTCGCCCACGTATTCTTCGGGGGTAACGACTTCGGAGGTCATCACGGGTTCGAGGAGCACGGGGTGGCATTTGCCTGCCGCGTGGCGGAAGGCCTGCCTGGCCGCAATCTCGAACGAGAGCGAGTCAGAGTCAACGGGATGGTACGAACCGTCTTTGAGAATAACCTTGAGGCTGTCGAGCGGGAAGCCGGCCAGCGGGCCGTTGAGCATGGCCTCACGGAACCCCTTCTCAACGGAAGGTATGTATTCCCTGGGCACATTCCCTCCCCTGACTTCATTCACAAAGGTCAGCCCCGGAACATCGTCATCGGCAGGCATGATCTCCACGGATATATCCGCGAACTTGCCCCTGCCGCCGGTCTGCTTCTTGAAGAGCTCCCTGTGTGAGTAAGATGCTGTGATTGCCTCCTTGTATGCAACCTGGGGTCTGCCCTGGTTACATTCAACAATGAATTCTCTCTTAAGACGGTCAATAAGAACTTCAAGGTGAAGCTCTCCCATGCCGCTTATCACGGTCTGTCCGCTGTCAGGGTCAGTTTTCACCCTGAAGGTCGGATCCTCTTCGGCAAGTTTACCGAGGGCATTGCCCAACCTGTCGATGTCAGCCTGCGTCTTCGGTTCAATGGCAATCCATATTACCGGTTCCGGGAACTCCATCGACTCAAGCACCACAGGCTTGTTGATGGCACAGAGAGTGTCACCTGTCTTAAGGTCTTTGAACCCCACGCCGGCGCATATATCTCCTGCGGAGACGCTTGGAATGGGATTCTGTTTGTTTGCATGCATCTGGAAGAGGCGGTTGATCCTCTCCCTCTTGCCGCTTCTCACGTTCAGTACGGTGTCGCCGGCATTGAGGGTGCCTGAATAGACCCTCATGAAGACGAGCCGTCCTACATACGGATCGGTGGCTATCTTGAAGGCGAGAGCTGCAAACGGCTCATCGGCTTCAGGTTTGCGTTCAACATCCTTGTCGTCACGCGGGTCTTTGCCTTTGACGGCCCCCACGTCAACGGGCGAAGGCAGGTATGCCACCACGCCGTTAAGGAGTCTCTGTACGCCCTTGTTCTTGAAGGCGGCACCGCAGAAGACGGGGACTATCACACCCTCTACCGTTTCGCGGCGCAGAACTGTCATCAGTTCGTCAGGCGTAATGCTTTCATGATCATCGAGGTATCGTTCAAGGATAGTGTCATCCATCTCGGCGCATGCCTCAACAAGCTTCATCCTCCATTCGTCAGCCTCTTCCTTCATATTTTCCGGAATGGCCTGAACGGTGAAATTCGTCAGGGGGTCCGCACCGTCCTCGAAGATGATTGCCTTCATCTCAAGCAGGTCGATGAGCCCGATGAATTTATCCTCGGACCCTATTGGAATCTGAACGGGTACCGGGTGTGCTCCGAGCTTGTCAATCATCTGTTGTACAACGCCATGGAAGTCGGCTCCCGAGCGGTCCATCTTGTTGATGAACGCGATGCGCGGCACATCGTATTTGTTTGCCTGCCTCCATACGGTCTCCGACTGCGGTTCAACACCTCCTACAGCGCAGAAGACTGCCACAGCTCCGTCGAGTACCCTGAGTGACCGCTCCACCTCCATGGTAAAGTCGACGTGACCCGGGGTGTCAATGAGATTGATCTTGCAGAGCTGGTCCCTGTATTTCCAGAAGGTGGTGGTAGCTGCAGATGTGATGGTGATCCCCCGCTCCTGTTCCTGCACCATCCAGTCCATAGTGGCATTGCCGTCATCGACCTCGCCGATGCGGTGTACACGGCCCGTGTAATAGAGGATGCGCTCGGAAGTGGTTGTCTTCCCGGCATCAATATGGGCCATAATGCCAATATTCCTGGTATATTTGAGATCGGTGATCATCTGTAGCTGGTTGTTTGCCACGTCTCTGTCTTACCTAGAACCTGAAGTGGGCGAAGGCTTTGTTGGCTTCGGCCATACGGTGTGTATCCTCTTTCCTTTTATATGCGCCGCCCTCATTGTTGTAGGCAGCCATCACCTCTGCGGCAAGTTTCTCTGCCATGGAGTGGCCGGTGCGCTTGCGGGCGAAGAGTATAAGGTTCTTCATGCTTATGCTCACCTTGCGGTCAGGCCTTATCTCGAGGGGCACCTGGAAGGTGGCGCCACCTACTCTGCGGCTCTTCACCTCAACATGCGGGGTGATGTTGTCAAGAGCCTGCTTCCATATATCAAGCGGAGGCTTCTCAGCGCTCTTCATCTTGTCACCCACTATCTCAAGCGAGTCGTAGAAAATCCTGAAGGCAACGGTCTTTTTACCATCGTACATCAGGTTGTTGATGAAACGGGTAACGTACGGATCGTTGAATTTCGGGTCCGGTAAGAGGATCCTCTTCTTTGGTTTTGACTTTCTCATATTGTGAATCCTTTAACTGTTACTTCTTTGGTCTTTTGGTTCCGTATTTTGACCTTCTCTGCTTACGGCCATCCACGCCGGAGGTGTCAAGTGCGCCACGGACGAGGTGATAACGGACGCCGGGAAGGTCTTTGACCCTGCCGCCCCTGATGAGCACTATCGAGTGCTCCTGGAGGTTATGTCCCTCACCCGGTATGTAGGCGTTGACCTCCTTCTGGTTGGTCAGCCTTACCCTGGCAACTTTTCTCATGGCTGAGTTAGGTTTCTTTGGCGTGGTGGTATATACACGGACACATACCCCCCTGCGCTGCGGGCATGAGTCAAGAGCGGGTGCCTTGCTCTTGTCCACCAGCTTCTTGCGGCCTTTTCTAACTAACTGCTGAATTGTTGGCATAATTCCAATTATTTTAGCATTAAAATATTTCTCAAAAAACGGTTTGCAAAGGTATT
>JBHEOU010000005.1:20748-23115 GCA_046260645.1 Bacteroidales bacterium
ATACACTCCACCGTCATTGCATCGGCTACCAGCCGTCACAGTGCCCCGGGGCAAAGTTTTCTGAAGATGTAACTTATGGTTTGTAAGTTATTTGCAGGATTTTCTTCCCGACCTTTCCTGTAGACTTCTTTTGTAAACTTACATTCTGAAGGACAGACCGGTACTCCTGTTTCTCAAAAAACCGGTGCAAAGAAAAGAAATATTTTCCAATCCACCACAACTTTTATGTACTCTTTTGAAAATTTGCTATTTTTGCGCTCCCAAAGAGACGATATACACTATAATCTAATACAAGCCCAAGATGAAGACATACTCAACAGACCAAGTAAGGAACATTGCGCTGCTGGGGAACTCTGGCTCAGGTAAGACCACACTCGCGGAAGCAATGCTTTTCAGCGGCGGGGTGATCGAGAGACGGGGAACCGTGGAAGCAAGGAACACCGTCTCTGACTACAAGCCCATTGAGCAGGAGAACCGCAACTCTATCTTTTCAACAGTTCTCTACACAGAGTTCAGGGATAAAAAGATAAATATCCTTGACACCCCTGGTCTGGATGACTTTTCGGGTGGAGTTATTTCATCGATGTATGCTGCTGACACGGTTATGCTGGTCATCAACGTTCAGAACGGCGTGGAGGTAGGAACGGAGATTCAGTTCAGGCATGCCGACAAGTTCAATAAGCCTCTTATTATTGTGATTAACGGTCTTGATCATGAGAAGGCCAACTTTGAAAAAGCCGTTGAGATGCTTCATGATCGTTTCGGCAGCAACGTGACCCTGGCCCAGTTCCCCGTGAACGAGGGCGCAGGCTTCAATACCATCATTGACGTCATCAGCATGAAGATGCTTCGTTACGGCAAGGATGGCGGCAAGGCCGAGGTGCTTGACATACCGGCAGAGCATGCCGACAGGGCGGAGGAGCTGCATGCTGCCCTGACCGAAAAGGTGGCTGAGAGTGATGAGGCGCTCATGGAGCTCTTCTTCGCCAATGACAAGCTCACCGAGGAAGAGATAGGCCGCGGTCTTCGTGAAGGACTGCTGAAGAGGGGTATTTTCCCCGTCTTCTGCGTATCATCAAAGGGCAACATCGGCGTCGACAGGCTGCTCGATTTCGTGGCTGTTTCCGCCCCCTCTCCTGCCGACATGCCTGCCGTGAAGAACTCAAAAGGCAACGAGGTGAAATTCAATCCTGCCGGACCGGCATCAGTCTTCGTCTTCAAGACAACCCTCGAGGAGCATATAGGTGAGATCAACTACTTCAGGGTGATGTCAGGAAAGATAGGTGAGAACCTCGATGTCATCAACACCAGCAACGGCACGAAGGAACGTCTCTCACAGATCTTCGTCTGCGCAGGCAAGAACCGTACACGCGTCGCTGAGATACATGCAGGTGACATCGGCGGCTTTGTTAAACTGAAGAACACCAAGACAAACCATACTCTCAATGCTCCGGGCAACGACTGGACATTTGAGAACATGTTGTTCCCCGCACCCAAGTACCGGGCTGCCATCAAACCTCTCAGCGAAAGCGACGAGGAGAAGATGGGCGAGTCGCTGAACCGCATGCACCAGGAAGACCCGACGATCATCGTCGAGTACTCCAAGGAGCTGAAGCAGATCATCATTCACGGCCAGGGCGAGTACCATCTCAATATCCTTAAATGGCATCTTGACAATATCTTCAAGATAGAGACACAGTTTCTTGCACCTAAGATCCCTTACCGCGAGACCATCACCAAGTCAGCGGTGGCTGACTACCGTCATAAGAAACAGTCGGGTGGCGCAGGTCAGTTCGGCGAGGTGCATATGATCATAGAGCCGTTTGAGGAAGGTTCGGAAGCCAAGTCGATGATGAAGATCGCCGGCAAGGAGATCAAGCTGGCCAACCGCGACAAGGAAGAGATTGAGCTCCCGTGGGGTGGCAAGCTCATTTACATGAACTGTATCGTGGGCGGTTCCATTGATGCACGCTTCATGCCGGCAATCCTCAAGGGGATCATGGAAAAGATGGAGGTAGGGCCTCTAACGGGCTCCTATGCACGTGACATCAGGGTCTATGTCTATGACGGCAAGATGCACCCGGTTGACTCCAACGAAATCTCATTCCGCCTGGCGGGCCGTAACGCCTTCAGCACGGCCTTCAAAAACGCCGGTCCGAAGATCCTCGAGCCGGTCTATGACGTAGAGATCATGGTTCCTTCAGACCGTATGGGTGATGTCATCAGTGACCTCCAGGGACGTCGCGGGATGGTTCTCGGCATGTCAAGCGACAAAGGGTTTGAGGTCATCAAGGCAAGGGTTCCCCTGGCAGAGATGAACAAGTACTCGACGGCTCTCAGCTCACTCACCGGCGGCCGCGCCATGTA
>JBHEOU010000050.1:0-6393 GCA_046260645.1 Bacteroidales bacterium
GCATATGCCCTGCGAATCCCTCCTGTCAGCAGTGGCCAGCCCAAGGTCCGCGGCTATCGTGCGCACCTCCGGCTTGGTGAGGCTTCCCACGGGGAACAAGACGTTGTCAAGCTGTCTCTGGCTCACCTGGCACAGAAAATAACTCTGGTCCTTGTTGCGGTCAATACCCGCAAGGAGCCTGTTTACTCTCCCTGCCGCCGTTTCAGTGGTCTCTGCGCGGCAGTAGTGACCGGTGGCTATGTAATCAGCACCGTGTTTCAGCGCCTCACGCACGAATGAATCAAACTTGATCTCACGGTTGCACAATACATCCGGATTGGGAGTGCGCCCGAGGGAATACTCGCTGAACATGTAGTCAACGACCCTTGTCCTGTATTCCGCACTCAGATCCGTGGTGCGAAGTCTGATCTTCAGCTTTCGGGCCACCATCTCTGCGAAGGTGACATCCTCGTCATAGGGACAGTCGCCCTTAAGCAGCCCGCGGCTGTCATGCCAGTTGATCATGAAGAGCCCCTCCACCTCATAACCCTGCTCCTTAAGGATCCATGCAGCGACACTGGAGTCAACACCACCCGACAAACCGACAATAACCTTCTTTTTCACGCTACAAAGGTAGCTCATAACTCAATATGTTGAAAACTACTTCAGCCGCGACTCTCTTCATGCCTCTTTTTTTATTAATTTTCAATCGATGAGTGCTCCTGGTAAGTTATTGAAATACAGTGCGTCGGCGGGTTCTGGCAAGACACAGGCCCTGACTGGCTTCTACCTGTCACGGGTTCTGAATGACCCGGGAGCCTACCGCAGGATACTGGCTGTGACCTTCACCAACAGCGCAGCCGCTGAGATGAAGAGACGCATCCTCAGAAGACTGCACAACCTTGGACGTGATGATGCCGCCGGTGAAAAGGAACGCACGGAATTTGCTGCTTACCTGTGCAAGTTCTTCCCTGACCTCTGGCCTGATAGCCGCGAGGCGATGCTCACAGTCAGGAAAAATGCTCCACTGGCGCTTAACAATATCCTGCAGGACTATTCCAGGTTCACCGTTGGCACAATCGATTCATTCTTCCAGAGGGTAATACGCTCATTTGCACGCGAGATAGATATCCCCGCAGGTTATGAGATAGAGCTCGAGCACGAAGCCCTTCTCTCTGACGCCGTTGACAGCCTGCTGGCCGCAGTGGCGACAGACAGGAGACTGCTCGACTGGATATCGTCATACGTCGGGTCGCGCCTTGATGATAACAAGGGATGGGATATACGCAGGGAGATCATGGAGGTTGCAGCCCTTATCTTTAAAGAGAACTTCCGTCAGCTGAGTCCGGAGGATAAGAAGAAAATTGGTGATTACAATGTACTCAGCGAATATACAGCCAGAATCTTCGCAATTAAAAGGGGCTTCGAATCGGAGCTTAAGGAACTCGCCTCCAGGGGTGTGCAGCTTTATATGAGTTGCGGACTCACTGCAGCGGATTTCCTTTCTAAAAGCAGGGGAGGAGTCGGCGAGAGTCTCAGGAGGTACGCCCAGGGGGAGACCAAACCCCCCAACGCCACATGGACCAAGGCCACCTCGGAAGGGAGATACTGTGCGGGAAGCGCGACGCCTGTCGTTGTCACAGCCTTTGAAGAGGCCATAAGCAGGGGTCTGAATGATGTGGTCAGGGCCATATCGGAACTGTTTGAAAGACGATACCGCCTTTATGTCTCAGCACTGGCGCAGGTAAGAACGATTCACGTCATAGGCATCCTCGGGGCCATAAGCGAGAGAGTGCGCGAGCAGGCCCATGAGCAGAACCTTTTTTTACTCTCCGACTCCGGCGAGCTCATTAACAAGCTCATCGCAGATGATGATACCCCATTCATATATGAAAAGATTGGCGCTGTATATGACCATTATATCATTGATGAGTTTCAGGATACTTCACGCATACAGTGGAATAACTTCAGGCCACTGATCTCTGAAACGCTCTCGAGGGGCAGGGACAATTTGGTGGTGGGCGACGTGAAGCAGTCGATATACCGCTGGCGCAACAGCGACTGGAGGATAATCCATTCGGAGGCGGCAGAGGCTTATGGAGAAGAAGCAGTGAGGACTATACAGCTTAACACCAATTTCCGCAGCCGCGCCAACATCATCAGGTTCAACAACCGGTTGTTTGCTCCCGGAGCCATAGCGACCCTCTGTGATGAAAAGCTTGACTTTGACAGACTGAAGATCAGTGATGTCTACAACGGATCAGAGCAGGAAGGCACTCCCGGAAAACAGGGAGGATATGTTCGTGTGACACTCTGCAGCAAGGATGAGGATGAGGGATGGAAGCAAAGGGTGCTGCTTGATCTCCCTTCGGTGATTGAGCAGATACAGGACCACGGCTACAGGGCTGATGACATTCTTTTCCTCTGCCGCACCAACGAGGAGGGCAAGAGTATCATCAGCCGCATCCTTGAGCACAGCGCCACATGTACTCCTGAGCAGCGTGCCGCGTACAACTATGAGATCACCTCCGGAGAATCACTCTTCCTCGAGCGAAACCCGGCCGTCACGCTTATTCTCTCGTGCCTGAAGTATCTCGCCGATCCCGGAAGCCGGATAAACCGCAGCCAGATGGTAAGATCATTTGTGCTGGCTACGGGAGGTCATGAAAATCTGATCTATGCTGCCGACACGGAAGATGACGCACGGAACCCTCTTCCCGGTGGCTGGGAGAAAGACCTTGAGTCATTCAGAAACGCTTCCCTCTTCAGCGCCACGGAGAGCATGATACGCTATTTCAGCCTGGGAAACCACCCGGAGAATATCGCATATATAAGCTCTTTCCAGGATGTGGTGCTGGCCTACTCGGGCCGCTACAGCTCGGATATCTCGTCATTCGTGTCATGGTGGGAGAACAAAGGTTTTAAGAGCACACTCAGCCAGTCAGACCGGCAGGAGGCGATGCGGGTGATGACAATCCACAAAGCAAAGGGGCTGCAGAGCAAGATTGTGATAGTACCCTTTGCAGCATGGGACTTCTCAAAGCACGGATTCAACAGGTCCCTGTTGTGGGTCACCGATGTGCCCGCACCGTTTGAGCCTATGCCCGTGGTTTTGCCTGAGCAGAGCAGCCGTCTTGATGATTCACTCTTTGCAGCAGAGGCAAAGATGGAGAAGGCCTCAGAATGGCTTGACGGAGTAAACCTCCTGTATGTTGCATTCACCCGTGCTATTGATGCCCTCTATGTGATGGTCCCCGATATGCCGCGACAGTCCTCAGGCAGCGGAGCCAATGCAGGAAGCCTCATCAACGAGGCACTGAAGGGTCTGCCGGATGACTTCACCACGGTGGAGACCGGCGCACAGAGATATGTTGAATGTGGTCAGCTGCCAACCGTGGAGAAAGAGGAACGTGATCAGCAGCTGGAACTGAAAGAGTATACTGTCACAGAGCCGCGCGGCGCCCTGAGGCTGAGAACGGGCGGCGCCCTTCCGCATGATGACCTGAAACTGGCTGAGCCCGGTGGACGAGCCTACGGTATCATGATGCATGAGCTGCTCAGCCGGGTGACGACAACCGCTGACATTGACGCGGCTGTAGACTATGCATGCAGCAGCGGTCTCCTTCCCCTCCACGGGCGTGAGATGGTAGCCTCGCGTCTTCACACCATGCTCTCCTCCGATAAGGTAAGGGAGTGGTTTGACGGTTCCTGCACCGTGATGACGGAGTCTACCATCATACTGCCCACGGGCGCCGCCCGCCGCCCTGACCGGGTGATGATGCGTGACAACGCCGTGACAGTGGTCGATTATAAGTTCGGGGAGCCCTCCCCGGGGCACAGGAGACAGGCAGCAGCATACCGCGAGCTGCTGATGCAGATGGGATACACAGACGTTACATCGTGGCTCTGGTACGTCGAAAAGGATAAAGTGGAGGAGGCATGAACGAAGAGATGACACAGCCACCGGGATATTCACAGCCGTCTTTAAATTCACCGGGAACCGGCCGGAGATACAATTCATATGCCGACTGGTTTGCCAGCCTCTTCGGCAAACGTGTCCAGAAGGTAAGCATAAATGCCGGCTTCACATGCCCCAACCGCGACGGCAGCCTGGGTTACGGGGGATGCAGCTACTGCAACAATGAGGCTTTCATCCCGGCATACTGCACCCCGGAAAAGAGCGTGACCGAACAGATTGAGCAGGGCATTGCCTTCCACCACCGAAGATACCGGCGTGCCGACACCTTTCTTGCATATTTCCAGGCATATACTAATACCTATGCGGATACAGAAATACTGATGGCCCTGTATGATCAGGCCCTCAGTCACCCGGCGGTGACCGGGATTGTCATCGGCACGCGCCCCGATTGTGTCACGGGCGAACTGCTCGATAAGCTGGCCGTCATGGCGCGCGACTGGTTTGTGATGATCGAATATGGCATCGAATCGGTCAGCGATGTAACACTGAAGCGCATCAACAGGGGCCATGACTTCGCCACAGCCGTGAAAGCAGTGACGGAGACGCATGCCAGGGGTCTGAATACCGGGGCTCACCTGATCTTTGGCCTCCCCGGCGAAAGCCGCAGCCAGATCACGGAGAGTGCAGAGGTGATCTCCTCTCTGCCTATTAAATCGCTGAAGATAAGGCAACTGCAGCTGATCAGGGGGACACTGATGGCTGATGAATACAGAACTGATCCCGCTGCTTTTGATCTTTATACCGTTGAAGAGTACCTTGACCTTGTCATCTCATTCTGCGAGAGACTTAATCCTGCAATAATGATTGACCGGATAAGCGGGGAGGCCCCTCCACGGATGCTTGAGGACCCCCGCGACTGGCACATGCGCAGCGATGAGATATTCCGCCGCTTCGAACAGCGTCTCGCAGAAAGAGATACATGGCAGGGAAGACTTTACGAAAAGAGATGACAATGGATTTTCTTGAGAAAGTGGCATATAAGCTCCGTGAACATCACGCGGATGAGTTGCAGAGACAGATAGTAGTCCTCCCCAGCCGCAGGGCAGGACTATACCTTGCCCGCGCGCTCTCACGTATGAGCGACAAACCTCAGTGGTCACCCCTGATGCTTACCGTAAGCGAGCTGTTCCGCTCTTTCACTGATCTCACTCCCGCTGAGAATGAGACCCTGATTTTCGAGCTTTACCGTGTCTATAAAAAGCGATACGGTGAGGAGATGAGCTTTGACGACTTCTGGTCGTGGGGAGAGATCATAATAAACGATTTCAATGACATAGACCTCTACCTGGCTGACGCGGAGAAACTCTACGGCAACATCAATGACCTGAAGGAGATAGATGCAAAATTCGGAGGGCTGACAGAAGAGCAGACAGAGATCATACGGGGCTTCTGGAAGTCGTTCAACCCTGGCGCAACAGGCAGTGAGGCCCGTTCGAAGTTTCAGTCGGTATGGCAGAAGCTGGCGCCGCTGTACCACGATTTCAGGGCCGTAATGCTGGAGCGGCGCCAGGCGGGTGACGGTATGCTCTGCCGTGACGTCGCTGAGAGGGCCATCAGTGGTACTCTTAAGGTGCCTGAAGGAATGACATGGCATATCGTAGGCCTTAATGCGCTTAACAACTGCGAGAAGACCCTCTTCAGTCACCTGAAGAGCCTCGGCCAGGCAAAGTTCTACTGGGATGACGCCCACTTCTTCATGCAGGACCCTGATCATAAGGCCTCCGTTTTCATGAGGGAGAACCAGCGAATTTTCAGAAATGAGATTGATTCCGGCGGTGCCCGCGATGAGGTGATGCCTCATGGCGACTGGCAGATTATTGATACACCATCAGACACAGCGCAGGCCAGGATGGTGTCACAGATCCTTGAAGGTAACGGTATCACTGATGGCGGTGACCTGACAGGTACTGCAATCATCCTTGCCGATGAAAAGCTGCTGATGCCCGTGCTGACATCACTGCCGCAATCGGTTCAGGATGTCAATGTGACTATGGGCCATCCGTTCCGCTTCACATCACTCTATTCGTTCCTGAAGCAACAGCTGGCTCTGATACGTTCAGCAAGGGTCACCAAAGCCGGCACTACCTTCAGAAGCGAAGAGGTTATAGCCCTGCTGAGACATCAGTATTTCAGGCTGCTGGCAGGAGACAGAGGTGAGAAAGTGATCTCGGCCATAGTATCCGGCAATATGATTAGGGTGAGTGAAGCAATGCTCAACGCCTCTCTGCCTCTGAAGAGACTCTTTGCAGTACCTGCAGCAGGAACAGAGATACCGGAACATCTTACCGGGGTGATGGAGATGATTGAAGCGGCAACATTCGAGGCAGAGACTGAGGGAGTGATGCTGAGCACTGACCGCGAATACCTTCGTATGGCCATGAGCAGCACCGTCAGGCTGGCAAACCTGTTCACGACTTACAATTTCGAGCTGAAGA
>JBHEOU010000050.1:6540-8841 GCA_046260645.1 Bacteroidales bacterium
GGCATTCGGGCTGCCCACTCTGAATGAGCATGAGTCAATCTACTCTTATTATTTTTTCAGACTTCTCCGTAAGCCCGACAAAGGCTGGTTCATGTATAACTCCACATCGCAGGGTCTGACAACCGGGGAGATGAGCCGATACCTGGTGAGGATGAGCTACAGCCCACTCTTCAACCCCCGGCACAGCACGTTGCACATAAGCGTGGGGCGCAGTCGCATGATCCCCGTGAGAATCGTCAAAAAGACGGAACACAACAGAACCCTGCTCAATATTTACGGTACCGGCAGTGAAGGTAAAAAGTACCTTTCGCCAAGCGCTGTGAATACATGGGTCAACTGCCGGATGCGCTTCTACTACAGGTATGTCTGCGGCATGCCCGAGGAGGAGACGGTCGAAAAGGATATCGATCAGCGCAGGTTTGGCAACATCATGCATGATGCCCTGCAAAGGATCTATGAGCCGCTGAAGGGTGCCGCAGAGGCAGGGGTAGCTATAGGCAGAATGGCATCGGACCGCGATCTCATCCGGAACACAATTATTGCAGCGGCAACCGCTGAAATGAGATGGGACAGTGAGACGCTCATGGCAGGCAAGGGTGTCATCATTATAGATGTGCTTGAGAGATACCTGTCCGGGTTGCTCAGGTATGATGCCATGGACACCCATCTGGTCATGCTGCACCTTGAGGATGACTTCTCAGGCATACGCACCGTAAGCACCGGTACTGGAGAGGAGCAGATAAGGATAGGAGGAAGGGCTGACAGGGTTGACATGACCGGCGGAGCGGTCAGGGTCGTCGACTATAAGACGGGTACCCCCAAAAAGGAGGCTGTGACCCCCGAAGATCTCTTTGACGAGGAAAAGGAGAGGAGAAATGACGCATTTCTCCAGGCACTGCTCTATTGCACCCTGATACGTGACAACCATCGTGACACGATTGTGCTGCCGGCAATATACTGGGTTCAGCAGCTCTCATCGCGCGATTTCACGCCCTACGCACCGGTGGCCGGACTGGATGGTCCGGGAGCCGACCGGCAGGAATGGGACAGGTTCCTGACAGCCTTTTCAGACGAGCTTGACCGGACACTGAACCGGATATTCTCTGAAGATGAGGATTATATCATGACCCGCTTCGAACGGCGGTGCACATATTGCCCTTACAGGATGCTCTGCAGGAGATAAGACTGAAGACTGAAGACTGAGGACTGAAGCCTGGCCCGCTACTTTTCCATCAGCCGCTGCAAGGCTGCCATCTTGATGGCTGTGACAGCCGCCTCGTCACCCTTGTTGCCATGGATGCCTCCGGCTCTTTCAAGAGCCTGTTGCAGGCTCAGGGTCGTAAGCACCCCGAAGATAAACGGGATATTGTATTCAAGGTTTAACTGGGTGATGCCCTGTGTCACTCCCTGGCAGATATACGTGAAATGGGGTGTTTCGCCCTGGATTACACAACCCAGACAGAGCACACCGTCGAGGTCATCATACTCGGCCAGCCACTGGGCTCCCAGAGTGATCTCGAATGTTCCGGGGACATGCCTTACAACTATATCATCATCGGTGACTCCGTGCCGCTTCAAGGTGGCGACGGCGCCATTGAGAAGCGCATGTGTGACCTCACTGTTCCAGTCGCTCACAACAATGCCAAACCTCAATCCCGAGGCATCGGGAACACGTGAAGCATCATAGTCCGAGAGATCGCGGGTAGCCACCTGTCAGTCGTTCTGTAGTTTTACCCTGGCAATGTATTTGTCGATACTCCTTCCCTCATTGCTCTCGGGATAATTGTCACGTATCCTCTCGTAAAGCTTCAGGGCCTCGGCAAAGTCGCCTTCCATTTCATGGAGCATGCCGGCTTTCATAAGGTAGATAGGGGTGTGGAATGCATTATCAGCCATGTCGGCTGCTTCCATGTAATACTTAATAGCTTCGGCACTGTCGCCGAGTTCGGCTTTAGCATCACCAATGAGCCCTTTGGCCTGAGGGGTAAGTATCTCGTCATCAAGGGAGTATTTGTTGAGATAGGTGACTGCCTCTTCAAACTGCCCCATGTGCATCAGGCTGGCTCCGGCATAAAAGTTGGCGAGCTTTCCTGATTTGGTTCTTTTATAATCGTCTGCTATATCAATGAATCCCAGATTGTTGCCGTCGCCATACAGAGCAAGCCGGAGAGAGTCATCAGCAAAATACTGCTCAGCCATGAACATCTGGCTGAGCGCCTCATTGTTCTGCTTGGCGTTGTAAAGTTTCAGAAGCCAGAAAAGGCCTACCAGTACAACGGCAGCCACAAGCACGTATAAAAG
>JBHEOU010000050.1:8891-11015 GCA_046260645.1 Bacteroidales bacterium
CTTTGGCGGTCTCCTTTTTCTTGCTCATATCAATGTTCTCTGTTACAGGTCAAAAAATTAACTCCGCAAAAGTAGTATTTCTGCTCTTATTTAAAAATAAATGAATTAAAAAAAAGAGAGGTCCGCAACACTTGGGATATGTAGCTTCAGGAGGGTTGATGCAGCCGTTTCTTTTCTTAACTTTGCGACCTCATACAGCAGCCAGCACTAATCATGCATCTTGCCAGGATAGAACTTACCAATTTTAAGAATTATGAAGAGGTGGCCTTTGATTTTTCTCCGGGGTTCAACTGCTTTGTCGGGAACAATGGCGTGGGAAAGACCAATATCCTGGATGCCGTTCATTATCTGTCACTTACCAAGAGCTTCTTCAACAACTCTGACACACTTAGTATAAGGCACGGCGAAGATTATTTCATTTTGAAGGGACTGTTCGTCAGGGAGGGGGAGAGCGAGGAGCTCTTCTGCGCCTTTCAGAAACAGAAGCAAAAGGTCTTCAGGCTCAACGGCAAGGAGTATCAGCGCATGTCTGACCACGTTGGAAGGTTCCCGGTGGTGATGCTCTCTCCTGCCGACAGCACCCTGATAACCGGAGGAAGCGAGGAACGCCGCCGCTTTGTCAATATGATGATCAGCCAGTATGACCCTGCCTATCTCGAGTCTCAAATGCGCTACAACAAGGCACTGCTGCAGAGGAACAGTGTGCTCCGCGAAAACGGTCGTGATGCCGGCAGCATGCTCGAGATCTATGACGAACAGATGGCTCATGAAGCACAGATCATATACGAGGCACGCAGAAGACTTACGGAGAATCTTGTACCACTCTTTTCTTCATACTATGAAAAGATCTCCGGCAGTGCCGAAGAGGTAGACATAAAGTATCGTTCGCACCTTGGCAACGGTGACTACCTGCAGCAACTGCACGATTCCAGGGGAAGGGATTATGCACTGCAATATACGACTACCGGCATACACCGTGACGACCTGCTCTTCGGGATAGACGGACACCCGGCAAAGACTACGGCAAGCCAGGGACAGCAAAAATCATTTATTGTTGCACTCAAACTGGCCAAGTTCGGACTTATCAGCAGGATGAACGGGTTTGCACCCGCACTGCTGCTTGACGATATATTTGACAAGTTCGACCAGAGCAGGGTGGAGGAGATAATACGACTGGTAGGCTCAGGCGAGTTCGGACAGGTGTTCATAACAGACACCCAACAGGACCGCATACACCGGATCCTTGATAACACGGGTGTCGACTTCCGTCTCTACCGCCTGGGTCACAGCGGCATAGAGGAGGAGATCACAAACGGAGGCAGATGAGATCATGCGCAGGAACAAGACAATAACCATAGGCGAAGCACTCGCTGATCTTATCAGAGAGTATAAACTTGCTCCCGGCCTGAAAGAGGCCTCAGTGATAAATATCTGGGAGGGGCTGACGGGGAAGGTTATTGCCGCACGCACCAGGAAGATCTACGTCAGGGACGGTGTAATGCACATTTACCTCACATCACCGGTGGTCAAAAACGAGCTGATGATGCTTCGCGAATCACTGCGCAGCCAGATAAACAGCAAGGCTGGTGAAGAGGTTGTCAGGGAGATTGTGATCCACTGATCAGTCAGTAGTGTAATTATTTCCTCTTATAACAATCGTTCTGGTGTGTCCCTTGGAGGTAACGAAGTGAAATTCCTGTCCGCCGTAATTAAGGGTTGCAGTGGAATCGCCAAGTGAGATCAGTATCTCCGCTTCAGGGTCATTGTGGATGAGGGCGTCTGCCATAAGAAATGCCTTTTCTGCACCGTCGCCGCGGCCGAAATTCCATACCTCATCGGGCTGGGCCATCCTCCCGGAGTCATATACAGACTTGTTCTTAAGCCCGCCAATGATTGCAAAGATCTCATCAGCCCTCCTTCCAGCAAGTGGTTCGTGGCATATGGGGTTCCTCTCTATGGCAGCCTTGACAAAAGGCTTCCAGCTGGTCATCTCCATATCACGGTAGGCGTAGAGAGACAAAAGCGCCATCTCGGAAACACCGGAGAGTTCCCTTACCTTCCTGATAAGTTCATCACGACTGTCGGTCACACTGATTTCAGGGTAGGGCTCTGAAACGAAATCCC
>JBHEOU010000051.1:0-5578 GCA_046260645.1 Bacteroidales bacterium
CTGACGACGGCACCACTTCGATTGTGGTTAGCCTGGAACAGATCTACAACGAGTTCTCCGGAGGCATCCCCGATGCTGCCGCAATAAGAAATTTTGTAAAAATGGTGTATGAAAGGGGCAAGACCGGCGGCACCCCGCTCAAATATCTCCTGCTCTTCGGCGATGGATCATATGAGAACAAAACCCCGCCGCCAAAAAACAACTCATACATACCTACCTGGCAATCAATTAATTCACACGTTGGGGTTCTCTCATTTACATCAGATGATTTTTACGGACTGCTTGATGAGGGAGAGGGCGAAGCTGACGGGTTCCTGGACATCGGTATCGGAAGATTGCCGGCATCAGACACCCTGTCTGCAGGCATTATGGTGCGGAAAATAAGCTCATATCTCAGGCCCTCCGCCTTGGGATCATGGCGGAATGTCCTCTGCATCGTGGCTGATGATGAAGATTCAAACATTCACATGCTTGATGCCGAAGGCCTCTCTGCTGCAGCGTCAGCGCAAGCTCCTGCTGCCCTGACACAGAAGGTTTATCTCGATTCATACCGCCAGGTGACATCGGTGACCGGCGATGCTTATCCCGATGCCGTGAAGGCTATTGATGACCGGATGGCGGCAGGCACCCTCATCATGAATTATGTGGGACACGGCAATGAATCAGGACTCGCGCATGAGAGAGTGATAAGGACAGACAACATCAACTCATGGAAGAATAAAGACATGCTTCCTCTTTTTATTACGGCCACCTGTGAGTTTTCGCGTTTTGATGATGTTGAGGTCAACCAGGCAACCGGGGCAATTTCTGCCAGGACATCAGCCGGGGAGCTTGTCCTGCTTAACAGTAACGGCGGCGGCATAGCGCTCATGAGTACCACAAGGGTTGTTTATTCCGCTCCCAACTACACTCTCAACCGGAATATTTACGACTATGCCTTCAGAACTGCCTCTGACGGCCGGTCGATGAGGCTTGGCGACATTATAAGGCTGGCCAAGATCAGTACGGGAGCGGGGATGAATAAGCGCAACTTCCTGCTGCTGGGTGATCCGGCGCTGAGGCTTGCATGGCCGGTGCAGGGTGAAGTGGTCACCGACAGCATCAACGGGGTATCGGTAGAACTTGCCACTGACACCCTCAAAGCCCTGTCAACCATAACCATAAGCGGCCATATTAAGGATAGTGACGGCAACCTGATGACCGGTTTCAACGGTACGGTTGAGTCAACAGTATCTGACAAATCGCGACAGGTCATCACCCTGGCTAACGACGGAGGGTCACCCATGAGCTACCCGGTCAACGGCAATATCATATTCCGGGGAACCACCATTGTCACCGGAGGCAGGTTCAGATTCTCATTCATTGTACCTCTCGATATAAACTACTCCTTCGGAAGGGGATCAATCAGCTATTATGCTCAGGACGGAGTCAGGGACATTAACGGCAGCTTCGGGGATATAATGGTCGGAGGGTTTTCTGAGATCAATGTCAATGACACTGAAGGTCCGTTGATAAGGCTTTTCATGAATGACACACTGTTCCGGGAAGGAGGGGTCACTGACGCCTCTCCTACACTGCTGGCGCTCATCAGCGATGAATCAGGCATCAATGCAACGGGTAGCGGGATAGGGCATGACATAATCGCCTGGATTGATGATGAGATGTCAGGGGCAGTGGTTCTAAACAACCTCTTCAGGGCTGACGTCGGGGTCCATACCTCAGGCAGTCTTGCCTACCCGATGGTATTTGCAGAACAGGGAGAGCATACCATCTCGCTGAGGGCATGGGACAACCTGAATAACCCCTCGGTGGCGACGCTGAAGCTGGTGGTCGGGACCGGAGGCACCTTCATGCTGACAAATCTGCTCTCCTTCCCCAACCCGGCAACTGAAGGGACAAATTTCACGGCAGGACACAACCGGCCTGATACGGAGATCAGTATTACCATCACAATATTCAACAATGACGGGAGAGCCGTGCGGGTGATAAGGGAGAGGGCAAACAACCCCGGATATGCCCTTCCTGACATACCATGGGACGGTTGTGACGACAACGGTGGCAAAGTGGCCCGGGGCCTCTATCTGTGGCGTCTTGAAGCAGTTACCCCGGAAGGCGAGAAAAGCTCTGCCACGGGGCGCATCATCATTTTGTAAAACAACACAATAACTCACATTTTTTTTTGTTTTATCTTTGCACAAAGTATTGAATCTATATAGATATGAAAAACAAGGCGCTGATTGCTAGCATTATATTTCTATTGCATCTGTTTATCGTTCCGGCTGTTGCCCAGGAAGATCAACCCTACAATGTCATCCAGACGGTTGTGCCCTTTCTGACAATCGCGCCTGATTCACGTGCCGGAGCAATGGGTGATGTCGGCGTAGCCACATCTGCTGATCTTTTCAGCATGCACTGGAACCCTGCCAAATATGCCTTCATTGACGGTAACGGTGGTTTCGGGATGTCTTATTCACCCTGGCTCAGGGCTCTCGTACCGGATATCAACCTGGCATATCTCTCAGGTTACTACAGGATAGACAGCAGGCAGGTGATTGCATCCAGCCTTATGTATTCGTCACTGGGTGAGATACAGTTCACTGATGACTACGGCAACTACCAGCGCAACTACAACCCCAATGAATTTTCCATTGACGTGGCTTACTCCCGCCTCTTTTCCCAGCACTGGTCAGGCGGCGTGGCACTCAGATTCATCTATTCGAACATAACGGGCGGAATGACCGTCGGAACCACCGAGACCAAAGCCGGTATCGCCTTCGCAGCAGACGCCTCCGCTTTTTATACAACACCACTGGAGCTCGGCACCAGGACAGGCAACATAGCCGCCGGGGTTAACTTTTCAAACATCGGTTCCAAGATGAGTTACACAACCGATGTTGACCCCGATTTCATTCCGATGAACATGCGCCTCGGAACAACCTTTTCGATCAACCTCGACAAGTACAATGCAATAGCTTTTTCCTTCGACCTAAACAAGATGCTTGTGCCTACTCCCCCGGTTTATGACCTTGACGGGACCACCATCATTTCCGGCAAGGATCCGAACGTCTCCGTTCCCGTAGCTATTTTCCAGTCGTTCTATGACGCTCCCGGAGGCTTCAGCGAGGAGATGAAGGAGTTCACCCAGTCTGTCGGTGTTGAGTACTGGTACAATCAGCAGTTTGCCCTGAGGGCCGGGTATTTCAATGAGGCGGAGATGAAGGGTAACAAGAAGTATTTTACGGTTGGAACAGGCTTCAGACTGAGTGTCTTTTCGCTCGATTTCTCTTACCTCGTCCCGATAACCCAGAACAATCCGCTGGCACGCACGCTGCGATTCTCCCTGGGATTTGAATTCGATTCGCTGCGCAGTCTCAGCCAGAAGTAAGCTACCGATATGACGCTTCATCACAGGATAGGACAGGGCATAGACTTCCATCGCCTTGAGGAGGGGCGTGAACTATGGCTTGGAGGCGTACGCATCAACTCATCAAAGGGGTGCGTGGCCCACTCTGACGGCGACGTCCTCATCCATGCCATCTGCGATGCTCTGCTTGGTGCTGCGGGACTGAATGATATCGGGACACATTTTCCTGATACCTCTGACGAGTTCAAGGGCATTGACAGCAAGATACTGCTAAGGAGAACCGTGGAGATGATCAATAAGAAGGGTTACCGGATAGTGAATATTGACAGCACTGTCTGTCTCGAGGTGCCGAAGCTGGCGCCCTACATAGCAGCCATGCGAACCACCATGGCGGCCATTGCCCATATTTCTCCCGATGCTGTGGCGGTCAAGGCCACTACCACGGAGAAGATGGGGTTCACCGGCCGCGGTGAAGGGATAGTGGCGATGGCTGTATGCCTTGTTGCCGACCTGATCACGGATAAAATATAGTCTGAAAGTCCAGTCCTCAGTCTTCAGTCTTCAGTCTTCAGTCCTCAGTCTACTCCCTGAATATTGAATCAATCAGCCTGTCATCAGCCTGTGACGGCATCGTGACCACCAGTTCCGGTGTGCGTTCCATCTCTCTCGTTATTGCATCTGCCGCTCCGCTGTTCCTCGCCCAGCTCCGGCGCGCAATACCGTTGTTGACATCCCAGAAGAGCATTGTATTAAGTCGTCGTGACGCCTCCTGCGTGCCGTCGAGCACCATTCCGAATCCGCCGTTGATCACCTCGCCCCATCCCACTCCGCCGCCGTTGTGCAGTGACACCCAGGTGGCGCCGCGGAAAGCGTCACCGATGACATTCTGTACCGCCATATCGGCAGTGAAGCGCGAGCCGTCACGGATGTCTGATGTCTCCCTGAAGGGTGAATCGGTGCCTGATACGTCATGGTGATCGCGACCGATGACTATCGGAGCTTTTATGTCGCCGGCGGCAATGGCATCATTAAAGGCTTCCGCAATCATTGCCCTTCCACGCGCATCAGCATAGAGTATGCGTGCCTGCGAGCCAACAACCATCCTATGGAGCTCTGCCGCACGTATCCAGTGAATATTATCGGACATCTGCTGCCGGATGTCGTCAGGCGAATCCTTCATCAGCCGTTCGAGAGTCATGGCAGCTATGGCGTCGGTGGCGGCCAGGTCGGCATGATCGCCTGAGCAGCAGACCCACCTGAAGGGGCCGAAGCCGTAGTCAAAACAGATAGGACCCATGATATCCTCAACATAGGAAGGATAGCGGAAACCGCCCTGCCCGTCATTGATATCCGCTCCGGCACGTGATGACTCGAGAAGGAAGGCATTGCCGTAATCAAAGAAGTAGGTGCCATGAGCGGTGTGCAGGTTGATGGCCTCCACCTGGCGACGGAGAGATGACTGCACCATCTTGCGGAATGTGTCAGGGTCATCAGCCATCATGGCATTGGCTTCATCAAAAGAGATCCCGGCAGGATAATATCCGCCTGACCACGGGTTATGAAGCGAGGTCTGGTCAGATCCCAGGTCGGCCCACAGTCCCTCCTCCGCAAACCTCTCCCACAGTTCAACGACATTGCCGTGGTAAGCCAGTGCTACGACATCGCCTGCGGCGCAGGCCCGTCGCACGCGGTCTGACAACACGGTGAGGTCATCATGCACCTCGTCTACCCAGCCCTGGGCATACCGGGTTGTGATAGCCCTTGAATTGACCTCGGCAATGACCGAGACCACGCCTGAAATATTGCCGGCCTTGGGCTGTGCCCCTGACATGCCTCCCAATCCTGATGAGATAAAGAGCTTGCTCTTCCGGGAGCCGTCATCAGACGTTTTCAGCCTGCGCAGGGCGTTGAGCAGGGTTATGGTTGTCCCGTGGACTATCCCCTGCGGACCTATATACATGTAAGATCCTGCAGTCATCTGTCCGTACTGTGACACTCCGAGTGCATTGAACCTCTCCCAGTCATCCTGCGACGAGTAGTTCGGTATAACCATGCCGTTGGTGACCACCAGGCGCGGAGCCTCCTTATGGGAGGGGAAGAGTCCGAGAGGATGGCCCGAGTAGACCACCAGCGTCTGCTCATCAGTCATCTCCGAAAGGTATTTCATGGTGAGCCTGTACTGGGCCCAGTTCTGGAAGACAGCACCGTTGCCAC
>JBHEOU010000051.1:5588-7161 GCA_046260645.1 Bacteroidales bacterium
CCGACTTATGCGGATAGTCGCTGATGGGTCTGGCCTTCATCTCGTACGAGGGCCTGTAACGGTACATGTAGATACGGCCACGGTCATGCAGTTCAGCGGCAAACTCAGGTGCCAGTACCCCATGGAGATGCCCGGGGAAGTATCTCAAAGCATTGCGCAGGGCAAGTTTCTTCTCATCGGTCGTAAGGAGATCGCGGCGACGAGGGGCATGGTTGACCGAGGTGTCGAAAGAATTTGGTCCGGGAAGATGATCAGGTATGCCTTCCCTTATTTCCGATCTGAAATCATTCATGAGATGAGTTGTATATCAACAATACAAATATACTAAACAAGCAGAGACGTTGCATGCAACGTCTCTGTTAAAGGGCACCGGACGGGTTGTCCGGGCTTATTGTTCATTCACTATTTCGTCATCAACAAGTATACGGCCGCAGTATTCGCAGACAATGATCTTTTTTCTGGACCTGATGTCAAGCTGGCGCTGCGGAGGTATCTGGTTGAAGCAGCCGCCACAGGCGTCGCGCTGTACCGAAACCACTGCCAGACCATTGCGGGCATTGGAACGGATTCGTTTGTAGGCCGTCAGCAGCCTCTCCTCTATTTTGGTCTGTAGCTGAGAAGATTTCTCATCAAGCTGCTCTTCTTCCTTCTGGGTGTCACGGGTGATATCATCAAGCTCTGATTTTTTGCCATCCAGATCACGTGTTCTCTCATCCAGGGCTGTCTGAGCTACGGCCATCACCTCCGTCTTCTCCGCCACCTGTGTGGTAAACTCACGTATCTTCTTGTTGCAGAGTTCTATCTCAAGGGTCTGGAACTCAATCTCTTTGGAGAGAGAATCATACTCCCGGTTGTTCCGCACGTTGTTCTGCTGTTCTTCATATTTCTTGATCAGAGCCTGTGAATTGGTAATCTCTGTAGTCTTACCCACGACAGATTTTTCGAGCTCGGCTATCTCACCTTTGAGGTTTCCTATCCTGGTCTCGAGTCCTGCCACATCATCTTCAAGGTCCTGCACCTCAAGCGGAAGCTCCCCTCTCAGGGTGCGTATTTTATCTATCTCTGAATCAACAAGCTGCAGTGAATAGAGTGCTCTTAGTTTTTCCTCTATTGTGAGTTCGGTCTCAGCCGTTTTTGTCTGTTTCGCTGTCATCTTACTGGAAGTAATTTATCGGATTCGTTTTTATCCCGGAAAACCGGAGTGCAAAGTTAGGAAATTTTTTCTGAATCAGGTTATGGAGTATCTCCAAAGAAAATATTTCGCTCTCATAATGGCCGGCATCAGCCACAAGCATATTTTCAGGGGCCTCGGTGAAGGAGTGGTACCTGATGTCACCGGTGATGAACGCATCGGCGCCGGCGCGGGCCGCGGCGGGGATATGGGCGGAGCCTGACCCACCGCACACTGCCACCCTGGTGATGAGGCGGGTGGTGTCGCCGCAGTAGCGGATGCAGGGCAGGCCTGTCAGCGTCTTCAGTCGCCCGAGAAGCTCACTGCCGGTGACGGCAGTGGGCAGGGTGCCGATGGCGCCCGCGCCGGCGCCGTGATGCACGTTCTCCAGGGCGATGATGT
>JBHEOU010000051.1:7171-10836 GCA_046260645.1 Bacteroidales bacterium
GCCGCCAGCAGAGCCCTGACACACGCCGGGGCCAGGTGTGACGGTATCACCGCCTCTATGCGAACCTCAGCCTCGGCATGATCCTCTCCTATGCTGCCGGCAAACGGGTCAGCACCCATACCGGCACGAAAGGTGCCCTCACCCTTCACATTGAAGCTGCAACGGTCATAGTTGCCTGTCTGGCCGGCCCCGGCAGCAAAGAGTGCATCCCGCACGCTTGCGGCATGCAGCTCCGGCACAAAGGTCACGAGCTTCGAGAGCTTCCCCCTGAGGGGTTCCAGCACCGTGATATTATCCAGGCCGATTTTCTCTGCAAGGATATGACTCACCCCATGCAGGGTGTTGTCAAAGCTGGTATGGGCCGAATAGACAGCTATATTGTGCTTCAGGGCGGCAGCCACGCTCCGCTCCGTATTGCTGCCATATGCCAGGCGCTTCAGAGGGGTGAAAATCAGGGGATGGTGTGATACTACCAGACCACAGCCATGACTTACGGCCTCCTCAATCACTTCAGGAGTAACATCAAGGGTAAGCAGCACGGAATCAATCTCTGAACCGGGGTCTCCCGCTTGCAGACCGCTGTTGTCATAATGTTCCTGATATGCCGGGGGAATAAGCCCTTCAAGCCATCTTACAAATTCGCCGAGAATGACCGCCATAGGCTTACGTGATTTCGTCACTTATTTCAATGAGCAGAGCTCTTATACTACGAAGAGTGTCAGCTATCTCGAGCCGGTAGTCGGTCTCCTCACGGTTATTCTTCAGCTGTTTTTTTGCACCCTCCAGGGTCATGCCCCTCTCTCTCAACAGGTGATGGATAAGTTTCAGGTTTTTGATGTCTTCCTGCATAAAGAGCCTGTTGCCCTTGTTGTTCTTTTTTGGCCGCAGCACATCAAACTCCTTCTCCCAGAAACGAATGGTGGAGACAGGCTCGGAAAACATTTCGGAGACCTCTCCTATCTGGTAATAGAGTTTTTCTACTTTCTTTTCCCTGTATGGCATTTCAGATTGTGTGGATCAATCGAACGTCTGTCCGCTCTTGCTTGAGATCTCCAGCATCCGGTCATATTCTTCCGGGGTGAGATCATTGAAATAGTACAGTGCCGGGTCAACATGCCTGCCGTTAACCAGCACCTCATAGTGCAGGTGGGGTGCCGTTGAGAGGCCCGTGCTGCCAACGTAACCAATCACATCGCCGCGTTTGACCTTCTGCCCCACCCTCACATTGAATTTGTCCAGATGAGCATAAACGGTCTGATATCCGAAGCCGTGATCTACTATAATATGGTTACCGAGCTCGCGACGGGCCGACTTAACCGTCTTGATCACACCGTTACCGGTGGAATACACTTCTGTGCCTGTTGGCGCGGTGAAGTCCATGCCTGAGTGGAACTTTGAAATCTTGTAGATGGGATGAATGCGGAACCCAAAGCCTGATGCAGTGCGCTTAAGGTCCTTGTTGGAGAGAGGCTGTATCGCAGGGATGCTGCCAAGCATCTCCTCCTTCTCCGAGGCATAGGCAATCAGCTCGTCAAACGACTCTGACTGCACGTATATCTTTTTCCGGATTTTGTCAAGCCTCATCGCGGTCTGTATCACCAGCTCCGAGTTTGAAAAGCCATCAAGGTCACCGTACCTGTTCACACCCCCGATACCGCCTTCCCTGAAGGATGATGGAACCGGTTCAGTCTCGAAAATGGTCCTGTAAAGATTATCATCAGTCTCCTGGAGATGCCCCAGTACTTTCTCCACATTCTCCATCTCCCTGTTCATGAGATCATACTGTAGCGTGAGCTGCTCTATCTCTCTCTTCAGCGCCTTCTCCCGGGGGGAGTCAAAAACGAATGCAAAAATGAAGCCGTAGATACCGGCCAGAAACAGTGATGCCACGAAATAACCGAATAGCCTCAGGAAGGTCTGTTTGATCCCCAGCTTAATCCTGTCAAAGCTGAGAGTCTCATGATTAAACTTGTACTTTGTCTTTGGCATCTGCTATGATGGCATACTCAATGCCATGCAAACATATAAAATATTAGGTATAATTCAAAACAATCACCTTAGAACCGGGCAGATGAGATTATACTTCCCTGTCAGGGTTTCGAGAGGAAGTCGAGCATCATGAAATATTCATCCTCCGTCAGTTTGTCGGTGAAATACCACAACGGGTTCACATGTGAGCCAAAGAGGTCAATCTGGTAGTGAAGGTGCGGCCCGGATGAGACCCCTGTGCTTCCCGAAAGCCCGATGAAGTCGCCTCTGGTAACCTTCTGACCCCTTTTAACCCGGTATTCGCTCAGGTGGCCGTAGATGGTCCGGTAGCCATACCCGTGGTCAATCACCACCTTAATTCCAAAGCCGTCATTTTCGTTGCCTGCATAGTAGACCACACCCCCGCCTGTGGCGTATACCTCAGTTCCTATCGGGCACCGGAAATCCTGGCCGAAATGCCAACGAGGCAATCCAAGCACCGGGTGCTTCTCACGGAATTTCATGCCGTCACCAAGGCGCATTGTGACATTGACAGGCCGGATATATGGGAGGTGGGCCCACATCTCCTTCCACTCGTCAGCCTTGCCGGTGAGTTCGGTGAGCGAGTTGTACTGAATATTGGTCTGGGTCTTGAGGTCATCAAACTTTGACCTTACTGCCATCATCGTTTCACTGTTCATGTAACCGGTCAGGTCACCCAATCGGTTTGTACCCCCCGAACCACCTTCAGAGATGTCCTCCGGTATGAGGGGAAGGTCAAGAATGGCACGGTATGAATAGTTATCCGTTGAACGAAGGTCGGACACAAGTGCAGAAGAGTAATCAATTTTTCTTTCGAGAAGTGAATATCTCAGCTTCATTTCATCTACCCGCTGGGCCAGCAACTCCTCTTTGGGAGAGCCAAAAAGACGATGGAAGATGAAGGCGTAAATTACTGTCATCAAGACAGAAAGGCCAAGCCAAAGCACGAAGCGGAGGAGCTTCTCGCTCCTGTTTCTCCGGTGCTGCATGAATTGAAGACTGGCTTCATCAAATACGAACTTCTTCCTTTTCAGCATCAATAGATCAATGTGTTGCCACTATTTTAAGGTACTATCTGACAAACGTAACATATTTGAATTAATTTTACGCACCCCGGAAAGAAATGTTTCAAACCGGAGTGCGGGTTAAGATGAAGGCAAACGAGATAAGGGAGGAGTTCCTGAGTTTTTTCAGGACAAAAGAGCATAAGATTGTACCATCGGCACCGATGGTCATTAAGAATGATCCCACACTTATGTTCACCAATGCGGGAATGAACCAGTTCAAGGATATTTTTCTCGGAAACCAGCCTGCAGGATACAAGAGGATCGCCAATTCACAGAAGTGCCTGCGTGTGTCGGGCAAGCATAACGACCTTGAGGAGGTCGGCCTTGACACCTACCATCATACCATGTTCGAGATGCTCGGAAACTGGTCTTTTGGTGATTATTTCAAGCGTGAGACAATTGAGTGGGCGTGGGAATTCCTCACCGGACGGATGGGCATAGCGCAGGATAGGATATACGCAACTGTTTTTGAGGGTGACCCTGAAGATGATGTACCACGTGATGAAGAGGCAGCTGAGCACTGGGGAAGATGCTTCGCCTCTCCCGTAAACCATATCATCGATGGCTCCAAAAAGGACAACTTCTGGG
>JBHEOU010000052.1:0-9875 GCA_046260645.1 Bacteroidales bacterium
CCGCCAGCGAGAGCTTCCACTTTGTAAGCTCGGCAATCATGGAGAGGGCTGGCTTGCCCGAGGGCTTCCCGACTGACTTTTCCGATAGCCTCCCGGCTGGCTTGTCCGATGGCCTCCGGGCTGGCTTGTCCGATGGCCTCCCGGCTAACCTCCCCGATGGCCTCTCAGTTGGCATCCTGGCTGATTGTTTTAAGGTATTCGGTGATGACGGCTATGTTTTCAACGGTGAGCAGCTCGCGGTATGACTGCATGAGGTTTCTGGCATAACCGACCACAATCTCCTTGTTGGGATCATAGATTGAGCTGATGATATACTCTTCATCAGCCGTCACTGTTTTTTCGGTATTACCTTCCAAAACAGATCTCTGCGATCCATAGAATCCTGCCAGTGTGGGACCAACCAGCTTTGTTCCGTCAAGTGAATGATATGCAAGGCATCCTGTACCGCGAAGCAGCTTTAGTCCTTCAGATTCAGGGACGTATGAGGCGGTGATCAGCTCCTCGTACCATTTGTCAAACTCATCCTGCTCCACTATGCGTGTTTTTGACACCATCGCCGAATGCAGAAGTCCGCAGTACTCGGTGCACAGAATCTCATAGTCGCCGATATAGTTTGGAGTGAACCAGAGATAGTTGTCGTAGCCCGGAATCACATCCTCCTTGACCCTGAAAGCCGGAATGAAGAGGCTGTGATTGACATCCTCCGATACCAGCTCGAGTTTGACGGCCTTGTTTATGGGCAGCACCAGCTCCTTCGACCTGAGACTGTCGCTGTAAATGAATTCCCACTCCCACATTCTTCCTATGGCAGTGATGACCAGCGCATCAGACGGCACCTTGCGCATGGGAGCAAACCCTTTCCACCCGATCCAGAACATGATCATTACAATTATCAGGGGCACAACCGTCCATAAGATCTCAAGCTTTATGCTGCCGGTGAACTGCTGCGCTTCCTTTCCCTTTTTCCTTGAGAAATGGATCACGGTCCAGATCATGAAGGCAGAAATACCGATAATGAAAATGAAGGCGATGATGAAGATGAACAGGAATGCCTTGTCTACTCCCTCTGCAAGATTTGATGCCCCGTTAAACATAACTATCCTTATTTATCTGAAAAAATAATCAATGAATGTACCTATCGTGATCAGTGCAAACATCACAAACACCCCGGTCACGGCCAGACGCAGGAAACGGTTCTCGAACCTGAGGTGCATGAACTGTGTGAGCACAATGAAAACCTTTACGCTTGCGATTATAAGAGCCACCGCAACGGTAAAGGCTCCGAGGTGAAACCCGGTGACCAGCACCGAGATGGTGGTAAGAAAAAGCAATATCACAAGGACTACAGTCAGCGATGCGTATGATGAAATATGTTTTTCGTCGTTTTTCATGTCTCTCTCAGGTTATAAGGTACAGAAGAGGGAAGAGGAAGATCCATATCAGGTCAACAAGGTGCCAGTAGAGGGCGCTGTTCTCAAGCATCAGGTACCTTTCACTGTTAACCGAGCGTGACTGCACTTTCACCACGTTGATGGAGAGCAGAATCATCCCGATAAGCACATGGAGCGCGTGCAGTCCGGTCATCATATAGTATAGTCCAAAAAACAGAAGCTCACCGTGAGACATATTTTTCAGAACGGGAGAGCCCGGGTAGATGCCGTATTCAAACTTGTGTGACCATTCGAAGTATTTGTTAACGATGAACAAGGCCGCCAGAAGAATTGTCACCATCAAAAGAAAGAGAGTCAGACGTCTGTCACCTTTCTGTATCGCCGTCAGTGCCATTGCCGCAGTCATACTGCTGACCAGAAGGAAAACGGTGTTCATGGTGCCTATGAATGCATTCAGCTCCCCTGCAGCAATATGAAAATCAGCGGAGTATTTTGCCCTGAAGATGGCATAGACCAGGAATAAACCGCCGAACAGGAAAAGCTCCGTGAAAAGAAAGATCCACATCCCCAGTTTCCCGGTCTCGCTGTCAAGGTGCTCACTATGGGTCTGATGAACTGTCATGGATAACCTGCTGTTAGTTTTTATCCTTTGTTCCGAAGAAATATGGCTTTGTCGTTATCTCTGGTATCTCATCAAAGTTCTCATGGGGCGGGGGAGAGGGAATCATCCATTCAAGCGTGACACCATGCCAGGGATTGGCTGGCGCTTTAGCCCCGCGCCGCGCCGCAACCACCAAATTCCACACCATTATTATTAGCCCGACAAACAGAATGAAAGACCCTATTGTAGAGAGAAAGTGCCCCGTATGGAACTGTGGCAGATAGTCGTACGAGCGTCTTGGCATCCCCTGTATACCAATTATGAAATGCGGGAAATAAAGCAGGTTGAACCCTAAGAAGTTGAATCCCCATGCAATATTTGCCACCCTGTTGTTGTACATCCTGCCGTACATCTTCGGGAACCAGTAGTGTATTGCCGCGAAGAATGCGAAGCCCATTCCTCCGAAAACGATATAATGGAAGTGGGCGACCACAAACGCAGTGTCATGAGTCTGAACGTTGGTTGCCAGGGAACCCAGCACCAGGCCGGTGAAACCGCCGATCATGAAGAGAAAAATAAAGGATATGGCATACAGAAGGGGTGGCTTCAGGTCGATTGATCCGCCATACATTGTTGATATCCAGTTAAACACTTTAATAGCACTGGGAATCGCAACAATGAATGTAAGAAATGAAAAGAACCACCGTGCATAATAGCTCATGCCTGAGGTGAACATGTGATGGCCCCAGACGAAATAACCTACAAAAGCTATAGCAAGGCTTGATAACACGATGGCGCCGTACCCGAAGACGGGTTTCTGACTGAAGGTGGGGAAGATCTCGGTTACAACCCCCATCGCCGGTAAAATCATGATGTAAACTGCCGGGTGTGAATATATCCAGAAAAGATGCTGGAACAGTATCGGGTCACCTCCCAGCGCAGGATCGAAGAAGCCAATATTCAGGACGCGCTCGGCAATTACCATGATGAGTGTGATCCCGATTATCGGGGTGGCAAGTACCTGGATCCATGCTGTAGCATAGACAGCCCAGGGGAAGAGGGGCATCCTCAGCCACTTCATCCCCGGCGCCCTCATCCGGTGGATGGTGACAATAAAGTTCAACCCGGTGAGAATTGACGAAAACCCAAGGATGAAGGCGGCAGTGAGGGCCCAGATGACGCTCGTGCCCGACTCCACGCTGTATGGCACATAAAAGGTCCAGCCGGTGTCAGGAGGCCCGCTGCCCAGGAACTGTGACGCAACCCCAAGTAATGCCCCTGTCATGTAGAGATACCAGGAAAGGAGGTTTAGCTTTGGAAAGGCCACATCCCTGGCCCCGATAAGGATGGGCAGGAAAAAGTTTCCGAACACCGCTGCCAGACCCGGGATCACGATCACAAAGATCATGATGATCCCATGGATCGTAAAGAGCCCGTTATAGGTCTGCGGCTCCATGATGGTACGCCCGGGAGCAATCAGCTCAATGCGCATCAGCAACCCCAGGGTGGCTGCAACAAAAAAGAAAAATACAATGGCATAAAGGTACAGCAGCCCTATCCGCTTGTGGTCAGTGCTCAGCAGCCATGACCAGATACCTTTGTGCCTGCCCTGGTATTCCAGATAACTTACCTCAGCATCATTTTCCATAATTAACCCGATTTATTTTTTCCTCCTCCTGACAAGCAGGATCACCATGATTAACACAAGGAAGAAAATAGTTATGATCCCTACTATCCTTGTTACCTGCAGCGTATAAGTCTTACTGGCCGGATTATAGGCAAAGCAGTACTCGAGGATGCGGTTTGCCGTGGGCCTGGCTATCCCTTTCTGAGCCTCAATGATGGCCATCTTGACGTCAAAGGGCAGGTATGTCAGGCCGTACAGGTACCGGGTAATCTTCCCGGCAGGACTGACAACCATTATCACCGACGGGTGCGCGAAGTCAAGCCCCTGCGGAGTGTATTTAAACCCGGCAGCCGCTGTTATTGCGCTTATATTCTCCTGCGTGCCGGTAAGATATATCCAGTCTTTCTGGTTCTCCTTACTGATCCTCTGAACAAAGTTCTTCTTCTTCTCTCTGGCCTTCTCGGGAGTGTCACTGGTATTGAAGCTGATGGTTATGACCTTGTATTCATTGCCCAGGGTCATGTCCATCTTTCCTACCACATCTGCAATGCCATCCATAAGCGGACTGCACAGGTTGGGACAGTCAAAATAAACAAAGCTCATTATCGTAGGCCTGTCGATCATAGAACGAAGGGTGACCTGCTCACTGTTCTCGTTGTAAAACCACAGGTCAAGCGGTATGGTGTCACCGAGCTGCTCAATGACCCCTACCTCCACTTCTTTCTGGGTGTAACCGGCTGTTTTCAGCTTCTGACCGTTGACCTGGCCAAGAAGAAGAAGGAGGGTCGCAGTTAACACAAAGTTTTTCATATTCATTCGTTTGGATTTTTCTTTTCATTTTCCCAGCAGTAGCCGGCGATCATCAGTGAACCTCCCATGAGCGAGATGTCCTTGAGAAGCGCAATGAGGATGGGAGTCCTGTCACTGCCGTCAAGCAGATGCGGGATGTGGATCGTAACAATGAAGACAAACAGGAGGCCTGCAAGGATCAGCGTCGAGAGCCTGATGAACTTTTTGGTGATGATGCTTATACTCACGCCTATCATTATAAGGCCTGTTAGTATGATGGTGTAACCTCCCAGCGGGACGAATGAAGTAACCATTCCCAGGTAATAATCCATCATCAGGAAATGGTTGATCCCGAACACTGCGAAAGGCAGGGCGAAGAGGATCCTGCCGACAGTGGCTAAGTTTTTCATATTTCTTCCTGTTTAATTATTGTTTCCTTTGCAGGTGATGGCGGAAGCTTTCCTCTAAGGGCGCTGCCCACGGTATAAATGTCACGAAGCTTCATCATCACGAGAAAAATAAATCCCCATACGGCAAGCACACCCAGGAAGTAGGATAGAATTAGCCACACAGGCGCTTTCCAGACAGTGTTCCACATGGCCCTCTGCGCAACAAGGCTGACAGGCGTCGTCACTGCTCCGGCCTTCATGACAGTGTCCTTTGCCACAACTCCGAAAATCTCTTCGTCTGTGAACATGGCGCTGAAACTGACATTGCCGGCGGTGTCACCGGGAAAGTCTGCCGGGATGCTGAAGGTAGCAGCGCCGTTACTGTCAGTGAGCTTCTCCTCATCAACAGGCATCATCCCGAAATAGCGCGAGGCGAAGAGCCTTACCCCGGCATTGGTGACCGGAACACTCTTTGCTTCATCCGTTGCCAGGGCCATGACGGTCACGAGGCGATCAGCCGTATTGTAGGCAAGAGTCATGCTTATCAGGGCACCCGGATAGGCTGCTGAAGTAATTACCGGCATGACTTTCTGAATATAGTCTTTGTTAAAGCTGCGCACATAGGAGACTATCTTCCAGATCTCTTCCGTGGTAAGCACACTGCGAAATGAAGGCATCTGACCCCTTCCGGCTGAGACCTTATGGAAGATCTCGCCGTCACTGTTTCTCTGTATTTTTTCAGTTGCGGGGTCTCCGGGAGATGGCTCCAGGGCAATGTAATTATTTTTCCCGGGGGTTCCGTGGCATGACAGGCAGTTGATATTGTACAGCCTCTCTCCCTCTTTTCTTGTCTCGTCAGTGAAGGGGAAGGTGCTCAGCCTGCCTCTCCTCTCTTCCGGTACAACCCAGTCCTGACCCCTCAGCAGGGATGGCAGAAGCAGCATGCACAACAAGAAGGAAACAGCATATTTCATAAGCCGGATATTTTACTGTTTTTCATGGTTTTTGTCTTTATCAGCCTCCTCCTCAGCCATCTCCCAGATAGGGATCACAGGAAAGAGCTTTGACAGGAGAGTGATTATGATAAGCACAAGAACAAATGATGCTACCGTCACGGCAGTCTCAATGAGTGTCGGCCTGTAGACGATCCATTCAACAGGTACGTCCTGTATCGGGAGGTTGGGGTGTGCCTGCGGAGGCACAACAATTATATATCTCTTGAACCATGCACCAACCAGAACAAAAAGAGAGATCACCAGCATTGGCAGCGGTCTTCGTATCTTTTTGAACAGGAGCAGTATTACCGGTATGACCAGACCAAGCAACTGGATACCCCAGAAGAGAGGGGCGTAGTGCCCGGTGAACAGCTCCCGGAGGTGGATGGCGTCTCCTGTCTTGAGCTTGTACCCCGGCACCAAAAACTCGTTCAGGTTGAAATAGAAATAGACGATTGAGACCAGAACCAAAACTCTGCCAATCTTTTCAAAGTGGTCATCAGTAAGGTATTTTTCGAGCCTGTAGCTCCTCCGGAAGAAATACATGGCAATTATCACTGCCGCCGTACCTGAGACGAAGGCTCCGGAGATGAAATAGGGCCCGAAGATCGTACTGTCCCAGCCTGATCTTGGCGTGACGGCAAAGAGCCATGATGTCACTGTTTGAATCGCAAAAGCGGTAGGAATGATGAGGATCAGCAGGATACGCATTGCCTGTTTCATGATCCTGAACTGCATCTCATGATGCTCCCATCTGAATGAGAGAATTTCATATGCTTTTACAAGGAAGGCAGGCCTTCCCTCCAATCTGCTCTTTGAGATGGCGAGATCGGGTATCAGGGGAAAGAACCATAACAGCAGACTGAGCACGAAGTATGTAGTCACAACCGTTACGTCCCACAGTATTGGTGACTGCACGCGGCCGAATATAAAGACGTATGGCAGCCTGTCAGGACGCCCCATGTCAGAGATGATAACCAGTCCGGCCACGGCAGCAAAGGCTATCGCAATTATCTCAGCGATCCGCGAGATGGGCTTGACCCATTGATAACCAATGAGCCCCAGGACTGAGCTGATGAGCATGCCCACGAGGCTCGTAGCCACAAAGAAGACGAAGTTGGCGATGTACATCCCCCAGCTGGTGTAGTCACGCAGGCCTGTCACACCCAACCCTTGCCGGAGCTGGATGACATAGGCAAAAAGACAGAGGGCAAGAAGAGTTGCGAGGAAGCCCATCCACATGATGAAACTCCTGTTGATCCGGACGTTCTTCAGGATATCGGCAGCAATGGAATCGATCTTTCGCTGTTCCCCTGGCGTACTGAAGCGGATGTCATCCATGTCGATGCATTTTTATGCTTTTTCTTCCTTGTATTCCCGCTTTTCACCCTCCTCGAATTCGAAGATCCTGTTCTTGGGTGGCAGGTAGTAGACCCTCGGTTTGGTGCCGAGCTCAGGCAACAGGCGGTAAGCCCCGCTTGTCTCAAGCAGTGCGCTCAGCTTCACAGTCTCCTTGGTGGTGCCGTTCGTCACCGCATCTTCATTTTCATCACCGAAGTAGAAGACTCCGTTGGGGCATGCCGAGACACAGTATGGAAGCATTCCATCCCTAAGCCTGTCTGCACTGAAGAGACATTTGGTGATTGTCCCTTTCTTTTGGGGCACGTTCAGCTCAACATCATACGCATTCTCCTTCTCGCTGTCAGATTCAACCTGTATTGGCTCCTGCCAGTGAAATATCCTGGCTGAGTAGGGGCAGGCTGCCATGCAGAACCGGCATCCTATGCATCTTTCGTTGTCAATTAGCACTACCCCGTCCTGCCTCTTGTAGGTAGCATCAACCGGACAGACTGAGACACAGGGAGGATTGTCACAGTGCTGGCATGGTTTGGGCATGAAGAACGCAGGGGTATTGACAGACTCCTGCATCACAAGTGTGTTGATGTGGTATTCATAAGGACGGAGTTGGTGCGCGCTCTGGCATGCCTCAACGCATTTCCTGGCGTTACGGCATTTCGAGAGATCGATCACCATGACCCATCTCCGGCCAGGGATGCCTTCCCTGCCTCTTGTCTGCAGCATCTTAAGGTCAGGCTTGAAATCGCGCATCTGCTCAACGGGTATCTCTACAAGCCGGTTGTCTTCGGTAAGAACCCTCACCATCCCCTCACGATGCTTTGCTTTCTCAAAACGCTTCCCGGAGTATAGGGCCGCCCCGCCAGTAACGGTAACGGCACCTGCAAGGGTGACCTTCCTTATGAAATCACGTCTTGAGTTGTCAATCACCTTATCTAGGTCAGGCCTGCCTATATCCTCCTCCTGTTTTTCTCTAGACATGGTTATCAGCTTGTGTTACAACAGATATGATGACCGGATTCTGCTACTCATTGCCGCCTGTTTTCACGGCACTTGCTTTCACGACCTTGTATCCCAGCCCGTCAACAGTCTCTTTCATCTTAATGGTGTCTACTTTGCCCGGCTCATACTCGATGATTGCATTTCCCCCGGTGTGTGACGCCGTAACGGATTTTACCCCTGGCAGATTTTCAAGATTGCTGCAGATGGTGTTCTCGCAACCGGTGCAGGTCATTCCTTCAATCGAAAGCTCAACTGTAGCTGTCTGAGCAGGAGATTCAACTGCCTTCTGGCTCTTCCCGCCTCCGCAAGATACCGAAAGAAGCATAAAGGACAGAAGGACCCATAATGTTGATTTTGATCTGGTCATGGTATTATTAGTTTGGTTAACTGAATGTTTAATCAGGCTCCATAAATATATAAAATATTATACCACCCTTAAACATTACAATAATTATCACTTCACCCCGGGCAATACTCATCATACTCAGATCAGGCCAGACGTGATTTCCTCTCATTCTTCATCAAAACTTCATAATTCATATAATAACTTACCATTTGAATTTTAGCATAAAAACCTTCTTTCTTTCTTTCCATAAGTCCGTTTTAATGCAGCGAAGACTGCCGGCGTCCCAAATCCGGCAGTCTTCTACTTTTATGCCTCGCAGAAAAAGTTCTGTCAGCCGCTCATTAGCTTACCGGCAAGATATGTGGGCTTTCACCCATTTAAGCCGTTTCATCAATAGGATATTTACGACTTCTGATTAATATATTTGCTGTGGCGGCCAGTATCAGTACCTCGCCGACAATAAACAGTGGCCACCTGTAACTTTCAGGAATATAGTTTGTTATCATATTAATAAGGCGTTCCTCTGCTTCCGGGGAGCTTTTTGCCGTAACCCCGCTTTCTATGAGCAGCTTTGTGTAGTCTATCAGGTACGTATAGAGGATAACCAATGCCCCGCCGAAAATGAGGATCCAGTCGGAGATGCTGACTTTGATGTAGTAGCCCCTTTCCTGCCTGCCGATCAGCAGAAGCGCCATCATGATCATTGTCACGGAATTCAGCACCGGAGCAAGCACCGGCCCCAGCCATGGTACCGGTATAAGAAACAGCAGATCCCAGGTGAGGAGGGAGGCTGGCCATCCGACCAGCAGCTTAAGCGCCGCGTAGTAGAAGATATCCCATACCCCGAAGGCAAACAGGGCATAGAACAGTCTCTGCAAGCCGTTCCTTCCGGTGATGATACCTACACCGGCCAGCATTACAAGTATTGCAATCTCCCTGATCCATTCAATCTTTACCAGCTCCTCAGACATTAGCTTCAGGGGGAATTCAAATCCGTCAGGGTAATAAAGTTCATGCAGATAGACTACCACGATGCCCTCCAGAAACCCCATGGCTACCGCGAAAACGGCGAGCCAGAAAAATCTTTGCCGGTATTGAAGGTAACCGTTGTTCATTTCGGGTCCACTAACAACTGCAAATTACAAAATATAAGGAAAGATTGCTCTTCTTTTCCGGGGATAATCCGGGAAATAACTCCTGTACCACCTGTGATGTGAGAGCGCCCTGGGTACATGTAGTTTAGTATCAGGAAGTAATTCGTCTTATCATTCCCCTGAATACCAGTTCATGCATTGGCATCACGGAGTACCAGTAGAGCCTTCCTTTCAGTCCCAGAGGCCTGAATGTTGCAGTCTGGATCAGTGTCCCCTCTTCTATCC